>CAIVDX010000744.1 GCA_903904805.1 uncultured Rhodospirillales bacterium | reverse complement strand
GGCACCGGGTTGAATGCGCATCCGGGGTTCGGGCTGGCGTTCGCGGCGCGGATGGCGGCGGTGACCGGGCTGCCGTTTGTAACGGCACCGAACAAGTTTGCCGCGCTGTCGGCGCATGACGCGATGGTGGCGGCGAGTGCGGCGTTGCGGGGGCTGGCGGTGGCGGCGATGAAGATTGCCAATGATGTGCGCTGGTATGCGTCGGGGCCGCGGGCGGGGATTGGCGAGTTGCTGATTCCCGAGAATGAACCGGGATCGTCGATCATGCCGGGGAAGATCAATCCGACGCAGTGCGAGGCGCTGACGATGGTGGCGGCGCAGGTGTTCGGCAACGATGCAACGGTGGCGTTTGCCGGGTCGCAGGGCAATTTTCAGCTGAATGTGTTCAAGCCGGTGATGCTGTTCAACACCATGGAGTCGGCGAGCCTGCTGGCGGAGTCGCTGGGGGCGTTCACCGAGCATTGCGCGGTGGGGATTGAGCCGAACCGGGAGCGCATTGCACGCAATCTTGAAAGTTCGCTGATGCTGGGAACGGCGCTCAATCCGCATATCGGCTACGAGAAGGCCGCCAAGATCGCGCTCGCCGCGCACCGCGAGGGCCTGACGTTGCGGGAGGCGGCGGTGCGCTCCGGTTTCGTATCCGATGCCGAATTCGATGCCTGGGTTCGCCCGGGCGATATGGTCTGACGGTCAAAAGTTCCCTGCTTCTTTCTGGCACGAACGAAGACGCTTCCTTCAGTACTCGATCTGATACGTCACCCCGACCGAGTTCGCTCCCTGCCCGGTGCCAACGGTGCCTTCGAGCTTCAGTTGCGGTGTGACATCGATCACCACGACGCCCTGGGTGTCGGTGCCGGTGACACCGCTGCCGGTGGCTGGGGTGGAGCTGGAGGTGCTGCCGCCGCCGAGGCCCTGGCGGGCGCCGACATAGATGCCGCGGGCGACGTAGCGGCCGGCTTCCAGCACGGTGCTGTTGCCTGATCCGCCGCCCACGGAGAGGCGGTCGAGGGCGAGGGTTTGCCTGATCTTGTCGAGAGGATCGCCGATTCCGAGATGCACGCCGGTGAGGCCGGCGAGCGCCTGGGCGATCTGCGCGAGCTGGAACGGGCTGAGCTGGGTGGCGGACTGGCCGAACAGAAGCTGGGCGAGGATTTCATCCTGCGGCAGTTCCGGGGAGCTGGTGAGTTTGATGTCCGGATTGTTGGCGCTGCCGCTGACTTCGAGCGTGGCTGTCGTGCTGGATGTTGCGCTGCTGGCGATGATGTCGATGTCGGGGTTGGTGAGGTTGGCGCCGTTGAAGCGGATGCTGCCTTGGGTGGCGGTGAGGGATGCGCCGGCGATCGAGATGCTGCCGCGGCGCAATGTGAGTTGGCCATCGGGGCGGGGTGCGGCGATGGTGCCGCCGATATGCATGCGGCCGGCGAGTTCGGCATCGACGCCGCGGCCGCGCACGAAGATCTGGCCGGGAGCGGCGATGCTGAGGTCGAGCCCGACGCTGCGTGTAGAGGCTGGTGGCGGGGGTTTTTTGTAGCCGGGTCGAATGATCTGGATGCTGCGCACATTCACTGGCATGCGCTCGGGAATTCGGAATTCGGCGTGGGCGATGGTGATGCTGCCGGCGGCGCTGAGATTGGCCGAGGCGGTGCCGGCGAGCGTGATGTCCGCGTCGAGCACGGCGCTCGCGGTGTCGGAGGCGGGCAGGCGCGCGCCGCGGGCGAGCAGGTGCAGATCGAGCGGCATGCCGGGCGCGAGGATGCCGACCGTGCCGGAGAGGGTGATGCTGCCTGGCCCAGCTTTCGCGGTGGCGCTGACGATGCGGAGCGTGTCGCCATGTGCGCTGATGCGCGCTGTGATGTCGGTGAGATCGATGCCCTGTTCGTCGTCGCGGAAGCTGCCGCCGGCGAGCGCGAGCGTGCCGTCCAGTTGTGGCGTGTCGTAGGTTCCGCTGATGGTGGCATCGAGGCTGGCATGGCCGCGCGCGCGGGCGCCGATGGCGCCGAGGATGGGGTCGAGCGCGGTGAGGTCAAGTTGGCCGGTTGTGCGAAGATCCAGTGCTGCGCTGGCGGATACAGGAGCGGTGCCGCTGAGGGTGAGCTGTGTGCTGCCCAAATGGGCGCTGCTGGCGAGGCGGGCGCGGGTGCCCTCGAGGCTGGCTGTGGCGGTGATGGTTGCTGGGGGCAGCGCGCGGGCGGGGCCGTCGAGCAGGCGCAGGCCGTGGCCATCAAGCCTGATCTGGCCTATGGGGTTCGCGATTGTGCCGGACAATGTGGCGTCCGCCGAGAGGCTGCCTTGCGCCTGCAGGTCGGTGAAGGGGTGCAGCAGGTCGGGACCGGCGCCGCGGATGCTGAGGGTTGCGGCGAGGGTGGGGGACAGGCGGCCGGTGAGATCAAGTGTGGCGCTGCCGATCGTGGCGCGGGTGCGGGTGAGGCTGATCTCGTCGGCGAGGGTGAGGCGCGTGGGCGCGAGCAGGCGGATCGGCAGACCGCCGAGATCGCCGTCGAGATGGGCGATGTCGATCGTGGGGTGGCCGAGATCGCTGGTGCCATCGGCATGAAGCCGGAGCGGCCGGCCTGCGGGGCCTTTGCCGGTGAGGTCGAGGCCGAGCGCGAGGGCGGTGGTGGGGCCGGCCAGGCGCAGCCTGCCGGTCGCGGTGGCGCCGGACATCGCCAGGTTGGTGACGTCCCCGGTGAGATCGAGGGAGGGTTTGCCGGCGGGGTCGGTGATGCCGCCGGCGATGTGCAGCTTGCCGAGTCTGGCATCGCCGATGCGCAGATCCGTCGCGTCCATCACGAGCTTTGCCGGCTGGCTGGGGTCTGGCAGGTCGATGTCGGCGCTCAGCGCGCCGGCGAGATTGGTGCCGAGCAGCGGGGCGAGGTCGGACAGGCGCGGGGCGCTGAGGTGCAGCTGGCCGAGCGGCAGGCTCGCGTTGGCCGGCAGCGTGAGCGTGCCCTCGGCGTGGTTGTCGCGCCAGCGCGCACGGTCGATGCGGGCCTGCAGCGTGCCATCCGGCAGGTGGGAAAGCTGCAAGGCCAGATCGATGGGATCGCCGAGCAGGTCGCCCTCGACGGTGATGGCGGCGCTGGGCGTGGTGGGCAGGCCCTGGGCCCGCAGGCTGGCGTGCAAGGGCGGGCTGGTGTGGCCGGTGGTGCCGACATGCGCGCTGATGTCGGCGGTGGGGGCGAAATTTGTTTCGGTCCCGCTGATCCGACCGGTGGCGCTGAGATCGCCGGCGAGGTGTGGCGCGAGGTGCGACAGGTCGGGAAGTTTCGTTGTCCAGTCTAGCGCGAGCTGGCCGGCGCGATCGCTGCCGGTGGCGCTGGCCTCGATGGCGCTGCCATGCAGATGCGCGGACCGCAGGATGATGTCGGGGCCGGCGAGGCTGCCCTCCAGCGACAGGGTGGGGGTGGCGCCGAGCAGGCGGGCGAGGGGTTGTTCGCCGCCGGTGAGGTGCGGGGAGAGGGTGGCTGTGATCGCGAGCGGCGTGGCCGCAATGATGTCGGCGCGCAACGCGGCTGTTCCGGTCAGCCGATGGCCGGACAGGTCGGCAAATGGGGCGAGGTCGTTCAGATCGGCGGTCAGTGTGAGATGTCGGTTGGCGAGCGTGCCGGTGACGTCGGCTGTCAGCGCGGGGTGGCGCAGGGCGAGGTGGGTCGGCAGGCCTGGCTGGATAAGCGCGACCTGTCCGTCGAGCGTGATCGGCGATGCGGCGAACAGGCTGCCGAGCGGCGCGGGCAGGCGCAGCCCGCTGACGCTGCCGGTGGCCTGGGCGGTGGTCTCGTTGCCGGAGAGATCGAGATGGGCATTGGAGAGTTGCAGATCGGCGGTGCGCAGGGCGGTGATGGCGAGGGTGCCGTTGGCGATCGGGTGGTCGAGGCTGCCGCGCACCGTGCCGTGCAGGGCGAGGGCCTGCCAGACGATGTCGGGCGCGGGCGACATCGCCGGGGCGGTGAGGTCGATGGCGAGATCGGCTGAGCGGGCCTGGATGTTCACCAGACCGGCGGCCGTGGCCTGGAGAGGGCCGGCGGATGCGGTGAGGGAGAGATGCGTGGCGTCGCGCGGGCCGGCGAGGGTGGCCTCCGCGGTGATCGCGCCGATCTCCGGCAGGCCGGTCAGGTGCGCCAGAACGCCTTGGGAGGGTTCGGAAACATGCAGCTGTGCGTTAAGGTTTTCGGCGGCGAAGGAGAGCGTGAGGGCGATCTCTCCTGGTGCGTCCAGCCGGTGCAGGGCGATGGTGGCGTGGGCGTCGTGCTCGCTGAGAAGCTCGGCGGCGCCGGTGGCCGAGGCGCGCGCGGCGATGTCGGCGACCGGGGCGTCAAGCGTGAGGTCGGTGATGTCCAGCCGCGCCAGCACGATGCGCAGCGGCAGCGAGACGCCGCTGGAGGTGCCGGCCTGGCTGATCGGGCGGCGCAGCACATGCACGCGCGCGGCGGTGAGGGATGTGATGTCCACCCGCCCGCGCAGCAGTCCCCAGGGCGACCAGTCGAGTGCGAGGGTTTCAAGGTCCAGCCAGGGGCCGTCGCGATCGCGCAGGGTGACGTGGGCGATGCGGGGATGGCTGGGCAGGCTGCCGCCGATGCCCTCGACGCGCAGGCTGTCCGAGGAGATCAGGCCGGCGAGGGCGCGTTGGCCGGCTGGCAGGTTGAGGCCGAGCCAGGTGGCGCCGAGCAGGGCGAGCACCGACGCGGCGAGGAGGGCGAGCGGGCGCATCAGAAGGCCTGCCCCAGACCGATATAGATCTCGAACTTGCCGTTGCCGTCGCGCGGATTGAGCGGCACGGCGACATCGAGGCGGATCGGGCCGAAGCTGGTGTAGTAGCGCCCGCCGATGCCCGCGCCGATGCCGCCGCGGGCGTCGGAGGCGATGCCTTTGGCGACGAGTTCGCCGGCATCGACGAAGGCGACGGCGCCGTAATCCTCGAGGATGCGCTGCCGCACCTCGATCGTGGCGGTGGAGATGGTGGTGCCGCCGGTGGGGCTGTTGTTGGCGAATTTCGGCCCCAGCGACTGGTAGAGAAAGCCGCGCACGGTGCCGCTGCCGCCG
>CAIVDX010000743.1 GCA_903904805.1 uncultured Rhodospirillales bacterium | reverse complement strand
CCTCGTTTCGCCTAGCCTCCTCGCAGCGCCGATTCGACCGCAACCAGAACCGTTGGATCGATGGCGAAACCAACTGGTTCACCGTTACCTCGTTTCGTCAGTTGGCCATCAACACTTCAGAGTCGGTGAATAAAGGCGATCGAATCGTTGTCACCGGCAAGCTTCGCGTTCGCGACTGGGACAACGGTGAGCGCAGCGGAACCTCGGTCGAGATCGATGCCGATGCAGTCGGCCACGACCTAAGCTGGGGCACGGCCACTTTTGTGCGCACCATCTTGGTTCGCGAAACCGATCCTGCCGACGAACCGGTGCCCTCTTTTGCCGAGGCACCTGAGGCAGGCACCGACCAAGATATCGACAACGATGGCAACGTAAAACTCAGCCTCAAAAAGGCCGTCGCCTAAAGCAAAACTTTGCCCAACCTGCTTTAGCGACGCAGGCAAGGCAATCGATTTAGTGGCCGGCCTACCCCCCCCCCGGCCTACCCGCCCGGCCTACCCCTTGCCCAACAGATGATGCTAGACCCCAGCCCATGCGACACTTCCTGGACTTCGAAAAGCCCATCGCCCAGCTTGAGTCGAAGATCGACGAGCTCCGCCGCATGTCGGAAGCCGATGGCATGAACATCGCCGACGAGGTCGCGCGCCTCACCGACAAGGCCGACCGTCAGCTTCGCGCCACCTATGCCAAGCTCACCCCCTGGCAGAAGGCCCAGGTCGCCCGCCATCCCGAGCGGCCCAAGGCGCTCGCCTACATCGCCGACCTGATCACCGATTTCACCCCATTGGCCGGCGACCGCGCCTTCGCCGAGGATGCCGCGGTGGTCGGCGGCCTCGGCCGCTTCAACGGCCGCGCCGTGGTGGTGCTCGGCACCGAGAAGGGCACCGACACTGACAGCCGCGTCGCCCGCAATTTCGGCATGGCCCGCCCCGAGGGCTACCGCAAGGCCCGCCGCCTGCTCGAACTCGCCGGCCAGTTCAACCTGCCCGTCCTCACCTTCGTCGACACCGCCGGCGCCTTCCCGGGCATCGACGCCGAGGAGCGCGGCCAGGCCGAGGCCATCGCCCGCTCCATCGAGGCCTGTCTCGAAGCCCCGGTCCCCATCATCGCCACCATCATCGGCGAGGGCGGCTCCGGCGGCGCCATCGCGCTCGCCGCCGGCGACCGTGTGCTGATGCTCGAACACGCCATCTACTCGGTGATCTCGCCCGAGGGCTGTGCGTCCATCCTCTGGCGCGACGCCACCCAGGCCGCCACCGCCGCCGAGGCCCTGCGCCTCACCGCCGAGGATCTGAAAAATCTCCGCCTGATCGACGAGATCATCGCCGAGCCGCTCGGCGGCGCGCACCGCTCCCCCACCGCGATGACCGAGGCGGTAGCTGCCGCCATCGAGGCATCGCTGCTGCCGCTGCTCGGCATGGACCCGAAATTGCTGCGCGCCCGCCGCGCCGAAAAATATCTCGCCATGGGGCGGGATGTCTGAACCCTCAGGGAGAATGTCGATGCGTGGTTTCCTGGTCATGCTGATGGCAACAGCAACAGTGGCGATCGCCCAGCCCGCCCGCGCGCAGATCAACCCGTTCCACGGCATGAGCCAGGGCGGCATGAGCAAGGCCGACATGGACGCCGTGGTCGAAGCCAGCACCGCGCTGAACACCGATCCGGCAATCGCCGTCGGCAAGGGCGTGGCCTGGCAGAACCCGGCCAGCAGCAAAAGCGGCACCGTCACCGTCACCGCCATCCGCACCATCAAGGGCATGCCCTGCCACGCGCTGACCACCAGCATCGACAGCGCCAAATATGACCGCTCCAGCGAGTGGTCGCTCACCTGGTGCCAGATCAAGTCCGGCGCCTGGAAGATCCTGAATTGATAGGATAATACTGATATTCTTTGCATAAATCGTAGCATCATCCGCGCAACTCGCGATGTGTGCATGACAAACTATTTGAATAATAATAAATTGAACTTGTAGTATATCTGATCGGACATCTGGATTTCGAGTTCAAGGTCTCCGGCCACACCGCGACTATGGCTGGGTCTGCCTGTCCGTCATCGACAGTTCCATCACCCAATTCTCCGTCACACGCGACCAGACCGCCGACGATCTCAGCGGCAATCCTCTGCCGTCAGGCGCCACCGGCGTCACCGTCCCCGAGCCCGACTCGGCCGCCCTGCTCGCCGTAGCCATGCTGGTCACCGGCGCGGCCGCCACCCGCCGCGTCCGCCGCCGCGCCGCCTAGGTCAACCGGCGGCGCAAACCGCCGAGGCCACGCTCCGGCAAGGCTGACGGCTGATACGCCACATGAAACCGGCCACGTGCGGAGGCCCACTCCGCCAGCTCGGCCTCATCGCCCACCGCCACCTGCGTGAAGCCGCAGCGCACCAGAAACTCATATTGATCCGGCAACAGATGCCCCGCCGCGCGCAGCACGCCGGCAAACCCATGCCGCTCGCGCAGCAGCCGCCCCAGCGTGAATCCCCGCCCATCCCGAAAAGCCGCGAAATGCACAACAACAATGCCCACCCGGCTCAGCAGTGGCAGGGTCGCGGCGAGGTCAGCCGACGCCTCCACCACAATGCCCAGCCCCTGGTCGCGCCCCACCAGATCCGGCTCCGCCAGCGCCCGCGCGAGCGACACAATCGCCGGCGCGTCGGGCAGGGGGGCATCGTCGGCCACCGCGGCCCAGCGATCGGCCACAACAGCCCCGTTCTCGATCAGCACGCTCATCTCACGCCGCCTGATACAGGCTGGCACGGAACGGCTCGAGCCCCGCGCGCATCACGAACGCCTTGAAGCTCTCGTCGCGATCCCGCCGCTGCGCCAGATACACACGCACGATCGCCTCCACCGCATCCACCACCTCGTCGGCGGCAAAGGCGCGGCCCAGAATCTCGCCCACCGCCGCATCGTTGCTGGCCGACCCGCCAAGCGTGACCTGGTATGTCTCCACCCCATGCTTGTCCACGCCAAGCAGCCCGATATGGCCAACATGATGATGCCCACAGGCATTGATGCAGCCGGAGATATTCACATGCAGCGTGCCGATCTCATCCTGCGCATCCAGATCGCCGAACCGTTCCGCGATCGCCTGCGCCATCGGGATCGAGCGCGAATTCGCCAGCGAGCAATAATCCAGCCCCGGGCAGGCGATCATGTCGGTGATCAGCCCCACATTCCCGCTCGCCAGCTTCGCCGCCACCAGCGCGTCATACACCGCCCGCAGCGCATCGATGCGCAGATGCGGCAACACCAGATTCTGCGCGTGCGTCACACGAATTTCCGAAAATGAATGCGCCTCCGCCAGCGCCGCCACCGCGCGCATCTGCGCCGCCGTCGCATCGCCGGGAATGCCGCCCACCGGCTTGAGCGACACCACCAGGCTCACAAACCCCGCCACCCGATGCGGATGCGTGTTGCGCGCCACGAACCGG
>CAIVDX010000742.1 GCA_903904805.1 uncultured Rhodospirillales bacterium | reverse complement strand
TTCCTGGCCAACATCCGCGAGACGGATGCGATCGTGCATGTGCTGCGCTGCTTCGAGGATTCCGACATCACCCATGTCGAAGGCAACATCGATCCGATCCGCGATGCCGAGGTGGTGGAGACTGAGCTGATGCTCGCCGATCTCGACAGCCTGGAGCGCCGACTGCCGGCGATGCAGAAAAAGGCCAAGGGTGGCGACAAGGAGAGCATCGCGCAGGTCGCGCTGATCGAACCGATCGTGGCAGCCCTCACCGAGGGCCGCCCGGCGCGTACCGCGATCCAGCCGGAGGATGAGGAAGCCGCGCGGCGGCTGCAGCTGCTGACCAGCAAGCCTGTCTTGTATGTCTGCAACGTTGCCGAGGCCGATGCCGCCACCGGCAACGCCTTCTCCGAGAAGGTCGCCGCACGGGCAAAGGAAGAGGGTGCGGCCTTTGTGGTGGTCTCCGCCGCGATCGAGGCTGAGGTGAGCCAGCTGGATGCCGAGGAGCGCGCGGAGTTTTTGCGCGATCTCGGCCTGTCCGACAGCGGGCTCGATCGCGTGATTCGCGCGGGCTACGGCTTGCTGGGTCTGATCACCTATTTCACTGTCGGACCGAAAGAGACGCGCGCCTGGACCATCATCAAGGGCATGCGCGCGCCACAGGCCGCCGGTGTGATCCACGGCGATTTCGAGCGCGGCTTCATCGCCTGCGAAACCGTCGCCTATGAGGATTACCTCGCGTACTCCGGCGAAGCCGGCGCCCGCGAAGCCGGCAAGCTGCGCATCGAAGGCAAGGACTACATCGTCAAGGACGGCGACGTCCTGCTCTTCCGCTTCAATGTCTGACCATTCTGCCCGCGCACAGGTGCCAAACTCACAGAAGTTCTTTGCGTCTTTCTTGAAAGAAGCAACGAATTTCTAAACCTCAGGTTCAGCAGCGCCTCGCTATCTCAGCCCGGTCAGGTGAGATCTATTCCTCGTCTTCTTCCAGATAGAACTGGTCGGCGTCCTCGTCATAGGCATAGAGCTCGGCGTAGCGGCCCCAGTTGATGAGGGCGTGCAGCGTGTCCTCGGCATAGTCCGGCGACATCGTGTCTTCCAGCTCATCGCGAAACCGCACGGCCGAGGCGCGGTGGTTCCAGCGCTCATCCAGCACCTGGCGGATGGCCGCGGCCAGCGGCACACGTGATTTCAGCGCGTTGGCGAAAATCTCCTTGCGCTCATCCACGGTGCCATTGACATAGGCGATGCCGGATTCCGACAAATGAATGTCACCTTCAACCATTTCGCCAAAGCCGAGCATCGCCATCGCTTCACCGATTGGCAGCAGGTCATCGACCTCCAGCTGCAGGGCTGCGGACAAAGGCGGCAAGTCCGCCCGGCCGTCATAGGGCGGCGCTGCCAGCGTCTCCATCAGACCGGCCAGCAGATTGACGCTGACGGAATGAATCGCATGGGTCTGCGCCACCGCGGTGGCGGCGGCCCCAGGCTGCGGCACCCGCGCCGGCGGCGGGCGGCGGGTCATCAGCGCATAGATGTCGTCCACCATCTGGCGGAAATCAGGGGCGAGGCGGTTGCGCGGATGCGCGAACGGAACGATCAGCTCGCTCGCCACCCGGCCGGGGTTCGAGCTGAACACCAGGATGCGATCGCACATCAGCACCGCCTCCTCGATGTTGTGCGTCACCATCAGCACCGATTTGATCGGCAGCTTTCCTTC
>CAIVDX010000741.1 GCA_903904805.1 uncultured Rhodospirillales bacterium | reverse complement strand
GGGGAACAGCAGGTCGGGCCGGTCATCGACGATGAGCTGCTTGATGTCGGCGATGCCGATCACGCCGTCCTGCACGACGATCTCGTGCTCATCGAGCGAGTCGCCGACCATCTTGCGCAGATCGTCGGGCATGGCGGAATCGATGGCGAGATGAATGGCGATGCCGCGGCGGCGGCGCTTCAGCGCGGTCTCGTAGGAGCGGACGAGATCCTCGGCCTCTTCCTCGAACTCGACATCGGTGTCGCGGATCAGGCGGAACATGCCGCCGCCGGCGCGGGTGAAGCCGGGGAACAGCCGCTCCAGGCAGAGGGTGATGAGCGATTCGAGCATCACGAAGCGGATGCGCGGGCGGCTGCCGGTGTGGGTGTGTTCGGGCGGCAGCCTGATGAAGCGTTCGGCCTGGCCGGGGATCGGGATCAGCGCGCGCATCACGTGATGGTCGTCCTCGCGCACCAGGCGCAGGGCCATCACCAGCCCCATGTTCGGGATGAACGGGAAGGGGTGCGCGGGATCGACGGCGAGCGGGGTGAGGATGGGGAACACCCGCTCCATGAACACCGCCTCGAGCCAGGCGCGGTCGTCATGCGAGAGGGCGGCGGGTTCGACCACCTCGAGCCCCTCCTCGGCGAGGCGGGCGCGCAGTTCGCGCCAGACGCGCTGCTGATCGGCCATCAGCGCGTTCGCGGCTTCCAGCACTTCGGTGAGCTGCTGGGCGGGGGTGCGGCCATCGGGCGAGAGGGTGGCGACGCCGGCCTTGGCCTGGCCGACCAGGCCGGCGATGCGCACGGAGTAGAATTCATCGAGGTTGGCGCCGCTGATCGAGACGAAGCGGAGGCGTTCGAGCAGCGGGTGGCGGCGGTTTTCGGCCTCTTCCAGAACGCGGTGGTTGAAGGCCAGCCAGGAGAGTTCGCGATTGATGAAGCGTTCGGGGCTGTCGGCATCGATCGGCAGCGCGTGGCTGGAGGAGAGGGCGTGGCTCGGCCGCTGCTCCACGGACTCAGGCTGCGAATTCATGTCAATCCTCGAACCATTACAGCTTCCTAGACCAGCGCGGGGTGAGAAGGCGAGGGCGCGATGGACCCGTCCATGAAATCGTCATCCGATCTGTCCGAGATGTCATCGGCGATGCGGCAGAGCAGCCAGCGCGGCGGGCGGCGCAGTCCGTGGGCGAGGGCGGCGCGGTCGAGCCGGGCGGCGAATTCCCGCAGCGCGCCGGCGGCGCGGGGCAGGCGCAGGCGCAGCCAGGCCTGCTGCTCGGGTGCCACCATCAGCGCGCGTTCGGCCAGCAGCTTGGCGAGCAGGGCGTCGAGCAGGCTGTCCTCCGCCGGGCCGATCTGCACCGCGGCGATGGCGCGCGCGCGGCTGGCGAGATCGGGCAGGCGCACCGACCAGCGCGCGGCGGGGGCGCGGGCGGCGAGCAGCAGAGCAATGCCGGCCTCCGCGGCGGTATTGAGCAGGTGAAACAGGGCGGCTTCCTCGGCCGGGGCGTCGGCATCGTCGATCGCCAGCGGGGTGGCGGGCGCGGGCGGTAGGCCGCGCAGGGCGGGGCCGGGGATGATCAGCGCGCCGGTGCGCCGTGCCCAGACATGCAGAAGGTGGGTTTTGCCCACGCCCTCCTCGCCCCAGAGCAGCAGGCGGCCGGCGGGCCAGTCGGCGGTGCGGGTGAGCCAGGTGCGGGCGGGCTCGTTGGAGTCCGCGGCGAGGAATTCGGTGGTCGCGTAGGCCGGCACGTGCGGCAGGGGCAGCGGCAGTTGGCGGGTCTCGGCCATGGCTCAGCCCGCGGCGATCATGTGACGCTGGCCGGCGGGCCGGCGCGGGCGGTCTCGGGGTCCGGCGGGTCGAGATAGAGCGGGCTTTGCATATAGCGCCGCAGCCAGAAGCGGGCGAGCACGCCGATCGTCGCCGCGGTCGGCACCGCCAGCAGCACGCCGAGGAAGCCGAAGGCCGCGCCGCCGGCGAACAGCGCGAAGATCACCCACACCGCGTGCAGCTCCACCCGGTCGCCGAGGAAGCGCGGGTAGATCACGTAGCCCTCCAGCGTCTGGCCGATGACGAACACCACGGCGACGCGGGCGACGCCGTGCCAGTCGGGGAACTGGGCGAGCGCGAGGCCGATCGAGGTGACCGCACCGGTGATCGTGCCGACATAGGGGATGAAGGAGAGCAGGCCGGCGGAGAGGCCGACGATCAGGCCGAGATCGAGCCCGACGGCCGACAGCGTGATGGCGTAGAACAGGGCGAGCAGCAGGCAGCAGATCGCCTGCCCACGCACCCAGGCGGCGAGGATGCGGTCGACCTCGCGGGCCTGCAGGCGCACCACGTCCTCATAGCGGCGGGGCAGCCACTGATCGAGCCGGCTGACCACGCCGGGCCAGTCGCGCAGCAGGTAGAACGAGACCACCGGCGTCACCACCAGCAGCGACAGCACGTTGAACAAGGCGAAGCCGCTGCCGAGGATGGAGGTGACGGCGCTGATCAGGAACGACACCATCGCACCGGCCTGATCGGACACCAGCGAGCGCAGCTTGGCGTCGACAATGTCGGCCCCCAGCTGGTCCTGCACGTGGGCGAGCAGCTGTTCGGCCCAATGTTGCAGCTGGCTGGCGTAGCTGGGCACGCGGGCGGCGAGAATGCCGACCTGGGCGAGGATCAGCGGATAGAGCAGCAGGGCGAACATCAGCACGAAGGCAAGCAGGAACACCAGCAGCGCCAGCGAGGCGATCGCCCGGCGCACGCCCTGGCGGGTGAGGCGGCTGACCAGCGGGTCGAGAAAATAGGCGATGCCGGCGGACAGCACGAAGGGCAGCAGGATCGAGGCGAAGAGCTGCAGCGCGCCCCAGAGCACCACCGCGACGCCGGCCAGCAGCAGCAGGCGCTGGTTGCGGGTGGAGCTGCCCGGTGCGCCGGCCGCCTGATGCAGGGTCGTGGGGTCGATGAGATCGGTCATGCGGCAGGATGTTCCTGGATTGTCCGCATTGGAAGCCCGCTCTGGCCGGCCGGGTCAAGCGTGTTGTCGGCTTGTCCTATGCTGTGTCGGTGATTGCGTGGGCGGGCGGGCTGTGTTTCGGTCCGGCCATGTTGAGAATCGGACATTTCCAATGACAGGTGCCACCTATCGCGCCGCTGGCGTGGACATCGAGCAGGGCGACGCGCTGGTCGACCGCATCAAGCCGCTGGCGCGGGCGACGGACCGGCCGGGGACCATGGGCGGTCTGGGCGGCTTCGGCGCGCTGTTCG
>CAIVDX010000740.1 GCA_903904805.1 uncultured Rhodospirillales bacterium | reverse complement strand
CCCGTGCGGCGATCCAGCCCTGGGCGGTGGTGCTGCAGGTCACCCCGATCGTGGCGATCGCCCCTCTCTTCATCATCTGGATCAATGATCCGTTTGTCTCGCTGGTGGTCTGCGCCACCATTGTGGCGTTCTTCCCGGTGTTCTCCGCCACCGCCGCGGGGCTGAGCGCCACACCGCGCGACCTGCTCGACCTCTTCCGGCTCAACGGTGCCGGCGCCTGGGCGGAGCTGTATCTGCTGCGCCTGCCGGCGGCCTTGCCCTTCTTCCTGTCCGGGCTGCGCATCTCCGGCGGGCTGGCTTTGGTGGGTGCTGTGGTGGCGGAGTTCGTCGCGGGTTCAGGCGGCTTCGCCTCCGGTCTCGCCTACCGCATTCTCGAGGCCGGATACCGGCTGCAGATCCCGCGCATGTTCGCCGCCCTCACACTGCTCTCGCTCGCGGGGCTGGCGATCAATTGGGGGCTGGGGTGGGTGGAGCGGACGGCGTTGGAAAGACGAAGTTGAAGGCAAGCGCTTCTTTTTGAAAAAAGAAACCAAAAACTTCTGCACTTTATCCCCGTCGGCCCAGCCGAGCACACCTTGAAAGCCGCGGCCGTTCTCGTAAAACCAATTCCATGACCAAAGACACCATGACCGAGGCGCAGCGCGCCTATGAGGCGAAGCGGGCGGCGAAAGCGGGCATGAGTCTCGACAAGTGGCTCGCCGCCAAACGCCGCGACCAGGAAGCCGTCGCCGCCGAGGCGGCCCGCGCGGCGGCAAAGGCGAAAGAGGCCAAAAAGCCCTCCCTCGTCTCCCGCCTGCTCGACCGCGCGCACAAGCCGCTCTGACCGCCCACATCCTCGCCGTCCATGCCGACTGGAGCGTGGATGCCCGCAAGCGCTGGATGGTCACCGCCGCTGGTCGGCCAGGCGCCTGGCACCTCAGCGCTCCCGAGCCCGTCGGCACCCTGCACGACCTGCTGCCCCGCCTGGCCGCCCGCGCGCCCGGT
Organism: uncultured Rhodospirillales bacterium; assembly: GCA_903904805.1. Taxonomy (GTDB): domain Bacteria; phylum Pseudomonadota; class Alphaproteobacteria; order Acetobacterales; family Acetobacteraceae; genus CAIVDX01. The sequence continues at coordinate 32,537 of CAIVDX010000740.1, read as the reverse complement.
GCCGCACTTGCCATCGGCGTGGATTTCCCCCTCGGCCTGCCCCGCGCCTATGCCGCGGCGCTCGACCTGCCCGACTTTCGCACCTTCCTCGACAGCCTTGCCTCCGGGCCGCTGATCTTCCCCGATTTTTTCGACGTCTGCGACAGCCTCGATCAGGTCGGCCGCGACCGTCCCTTCTACCCGCGCCGCGGCATCGCCGGCATGAGTCGTGCCGCCCATGCCGCCGCCCTCGGGCTTGACGGACCGGAGCACCTCTCCCGCCTGTGCGACCGCGCCACCGCCGAGCGCCCGGCCGGCGCGCCCCTGTTCTGGACCCTCGGCGCCAACCAGACCGGTAAGGCGGCGATCTCGGCCTGGCGCGACTGGCTGATCCCCGCCCGCGCCGGCGCGGCTGGCCCCCGCCTATGGCCCTTCGAAGGGAATTTTCTGGACCTGCTCGACCCCGCGCGGCCGTTGGTTGCCGAGACCTATCCGGCCGAGGCGCTGCGCCAACTGGGTCTTCGCCTGCCCGGCAGCAAGCGTCGCCAGTCCGACCGCGCCGGCCTGGCGGAACCATTATCCGCCTGCATCGCCGCGCACGGCGGCACGGTGACGGACGCGCTGCGGGCTGAAATGTTGGAAGGCTTCGGTGCCGACGCGGCCGGCGAGGATCGGTTCGATTGTCTGCTGGGATTGCTCTGTGTACTGCTCGTGCTGCACGGCGAGCGGGCAGACGGGGTGCCCGACGATCCGGCGATAAGGCATTGGGAAGGCTGGGTGCTCGGCCAGATGGCATTGCCGCTGTCGCGCTCGCTCCGATCGGCATAGCGACCACACACGCACACGCCGGGGTAGGTTGACGGACCTTTGGGCTGTGTAAATATTTGCCGATCGTCAAACAGGTCGTGCCAATGCTTTGTTCCTCGCGTGTTTTTTTGTCGGCTCTATTGGGAATTGCTCTGCTGTACACCGGCTCGGTCCAGGCACAAACCCAGCCGGAGTCGCAGGCACACTCCCAGATTGCGCCTTCGCGCACCTGGCCAGAGCTGAAGGCCGAGACCCAACGCCGGGCTGACAACCAGCTATATCCATTGATCGGCCTCGATTCCGCCGATGTGGCCAAGGCGCTGGCGCGCATCGACAGCCTTGACCGTGACCAATGGGGACGGGCGTTCAGCGCGGTGGCCGATCAATATGCGGCCGCAGCGCGCGCGGCGACGCCGGCGGAGGCGCCCGCGTTGTGGCACCGCGCCTGGCGGCTGTATGATTTCGGTCGCTGGCCGACCCCGAATTCACCGGCCAAGCTCGTTTCGCAGACCCGCGCGCTGGAGGCCTATCGCGCCTATGCCGCCAGCCTGAGTCCGCGTCTTGAGGTGGTGCGCATCCCGTTCGATGGGCAACAGGTTGTTGCCTATCTGCGCCTGCCGCTGGGCGTGAAGCCCGCGCCGCTGGTCATCGTGGTCAGCGCCCTGGACAGCCGCAAGGAAGATGCCGCGGATTTCTATGCGAAATATCTCGACCACGGCATCGGCATCCTGGCGATGGACATGCCCGGCACTGGCGAGAACCCGGCGGCGGCCTCGCCCGAATCCGAGCGCGTGTTCGCCAAGGTGTTGGACTGGGTCGCGACCCGGCCCGAGATCGACGCGGGACGGGTGATCATCGAAGGAACCAGCTGGGCCGGCTACTGGTCCAGCGTGGTGGGCACCAACGAACGCGCCCGGCTGCGCGGCGCGGTGGTGCAGGGCGGTCCGGTGCATTTCTACTTCACCCGCGAGTGGCAGCTGAAGGCGCTGAAGACCAAGGAATATCTGTTCGACCTCTTCGCCGCCCGCGCCGCGTTGTATCGGGTCAACACGCTCGATGAGTTCCTCGCCTATGGCCCGAAAATGTCGCTGCTCACCAACGGCATGATCGACCAGCCCTCAGCCCCGGTCCTCGTGCTGAACGGCGTGCGTGACACCCAGGTACCGATCGAGGATCTGGATCTGCTGCTGCGCCATGGCAGCCCGACCTGGGGCTGGGTGAATCCGGATGGCTATCACACCGGTCGCGGCGGCGGCTGGAGCGAGGAGCGCATCTTCAACGAGGTCGTGCTGCCCTGGGTACAGCAGATGATCCGCTAACGGGCGATGCGCGCGGCTAGGCTGGCGCCGAGCGCGACCAGCCGCTCGGTCAGTATGGCACCACGCGCCGCGCTTGCTGTCGCCGGGTCGCCGGTCAGACCGATCTGATCCAATTCCACCGGCACGTCGATCGGTGCGCCATCCAGCTCCGCGGTCCCGAAACCGGTCACGCGCATCCCCAATATGTCCGCCGCGGCTCGGGGTGGCGCCGTCGCCTCCGGGCAGAGCTCAGGGAAAAGGTGGCGTGCGATCGACACCACCGGGTCGCCGCCGTGGCCGGCTTGGCCGGGCTCCAGCCAGCCGGTGGCGATCTTCCACAGATAGAGGCTGGGGATCACCACGCCATGCTCGCGGCGCACCGCCAGCGTCGCCTCGGCCACCGGCGCGGCATTACCACCGTGGCCGTTGACGATCATCAGCCTGTCCTGCCCATGGCGCAGCAGGCAGCCGATCATGTCGACGATGACCGCCCGGATGGTCGCCGGGGACAGCGCGATACCGCCAGGCACGGAACCGAACCAGTCGGCGCCGCCGAATGGCAGGGCAGGGGCGACCAGGCAGGGCGTGCCCTCGGCGCCGGCCCGCGCGGCGATGCGGTCGGCGATCGCCTCGGCCAGCACATAATCGCCCATCGGCGCGCCGGGGCCATGATCCTCGTGGCTGCCCAGCGGCAACAGGATCACTGGCCGGCCGACGAGCGCCGCGCGCGCCGCCGGGCCGGTCAGTTCGGCCAGCCGATGGCTGGTCACGACAAAATCTCCAGCGCCGCGCCAACCAGCGCGCGTGCGCCGAGAGCGATCGCCGCCTCGTCAGGCTGGTAATCGGAATTATGCAGCCGGTCGGCTCGCCCAGCCGCGCCTGAGCCGATCCGAAACTGGCAGGCCGGCACGCGCTCGGCGAAGAACGCGAAATCCTCTGCCCCCATCCCCGCATGGCCCTGATGCACCGCCCCGTCGAACTGCGCCGACACGGCAGCGACGACACGCGCCGTGATGTTGGGCTCGTTCACCAGAGGCGGGCAGCAACGCGTGTAGGTCAGGCAGGTGGGCGTGCGCAGGCTCGCCTCCATCCCCGCGCACAGCCGGGTGATCGCCGCCTCCAGCTGGTCGCGCACCGCCGGCGAGAGCGCGCGCACGGTGCCGAGCAGCCGCACCTCGTCGGGGATGATGTTGGAGGCGCGCCCGCCCTCGATCTGGCCGATGGTCACCACCGCCGCCTGGGTTGGCCCGATCTCGCGCGCAACGATGGTTTGCAGCTGCAGAATCAGCGTGGCGGCGGCGACGATCGGGTCGATCGCGCCATGCGGATAGGCGGCGTGGCCAGACTTGCCATGCACGAGGATCTCGATCGTATCGGCGCTGGCCAATGTCGCCCCCGGAACCCAGGAGAACTGCCCCACCGCCATGTCCGGCTGGTTGTGGAAGCCGAGCGCGCAATCCACCCCCTCCAGGACGCCGTCGGCGATCATCGCCGCGGCACCCTGCAGCGTTTCCTCGGCGGGTTGAAAGATCAGCCGCACCCGCCCGGCCAGGCTCGGCGCCAATTCCCGCAGCATGGAGGCGGCGGCGAACAGCGTTGCGCTGTGCAGGTCATGCCCGCAGGCATGCATCAGGCCCGGATAGGACGAGGCATAGGCCAGCCCTGTGCGTTCGGCGATCGGCAGCGCGTCCATATCGGCGCGCAGGGCCAGCGTCGGGCCCGGCCGGCCGCCGAAGATGTCGGCGATCACCCCGGTATGCCCAACGCCGGTGCGCGCGCGCAGCCCCAGCGCCGTCAGCTCGCGGGCGATCGCAGCGGAGGTGCGGTGCTCGTTGAACGCCAGCTCGGGATGGGTGTGCAGGTCGCGCCGCAGGGCGATGGCGGCAGGGGCGACGGCGGCGGCGAGGCTGGCCAGCCGTTCCACCAGCGTGTTGCCTGTTTGAGGGCGTGCAGGGTCCATCCGCGAACACTGCCCCCGGCACGGCGTTGCTGGCAAACGACCTTCGGTGGACACGCCAGTGTGTCTGACATGCGACTGTTATGGACTTGGTGATGTGGGATGCTTATTGACGGCATAGACACGCCAGGAGAGCACGATGACCGATCTCGCGACCCAGACCGCCCCGTCCGTTGCTTCTGGTGCCGGCAAGATCGTGCCGGTGATCCTCTCCGGTGGCACCGGCACGCGGCTGTGGCCGGTGTCGCGGGAAAGCTACCCGAAGCAATTCTGGTCGCTGATCAGCGAGAACACCCTCATCCAGGACACCGCTCTGCGCGCCGTGGGTGAGCGCTTCGCCGCCCCGTTGATCGTCTGCAACCAGGAACATCGCTTCATGGTCGCCGAGCAGCTGCGCGGCGCCGGCCTGGTCGGCGCCCGCATCATGCTGGAGCCGGTGGGCCGCAACTCCGCTCCGGCGATCGCCGTGGCCGCCCTGCTGGTCGCCGAGACCGATCCGGATGCGGTGATGTGGATCATGGCCGCCGACGCCTCGATCGAAAAGCTCGACAATCTTCATGCCGCGCTCGACGTCGCCGCCGCTGCCGCGCGTGCCGGCCGGTTTGTCACGTTCGGCATCACCCCCACCGCGCCGGAGACCGGCTTCGGCTATATCGAGATTGGCGGCCCTCTGCCGGAGGTGCCGGCGGCGCATCTGCTGGGCCGCTTTGTCGAGAAGCCGGACCTGGCCACCGCCGAGGCGATGGTGGCTGGCGGCAAGCATCTATGGAATTCCGGCATGTTCGTGTTCACAGCGCGCACGCTGCTGGAGGAGATGGCGCGCTTCGAGCCCGCTGTGCTCGCCGCCGCCAATGCGGCGATCGGCGCGAGCCTGACCGACCTCGATTTCGTCCGTCTCGACCCCACCGCCTTCGCCGCCAGCCCGGATATCAGCATCGATTATGCAATCGCCGAGCGCACCGATCGTGCGGCGGTGGTGCAGGCCGATCTCGGCTGGTCCGACGTCGGCAGCTGGCAAGCGCTGTGGGACATTGAGACCAAGGACGCCGCCGGCAACGTCGCCAGCGGTGATGTGCTGCTGGAGGATGTGTCCAACAGCTATGTTCGTTCGGACGGCATGCTGACGACCGTGCTCGGCGTGCAGGACACGGTGGTGGTGGTGACCGAGGATGCGGTGCTGGTGATGGACCGCAAGCGCTCTCAGGACGTCAAGGCAGTGGTCAACCGCCTGAAAAAGGCCAAGCGGCCGGAGGCGACCACCCATAACCGGGTCTATCGCCCCTGGGGCTTCTATGAGTCGCTGATCCAGGGCGACCGCTTCCAGGTCAAGCGCATCGTCGTCACGCCCGGGCAGAAGCTGTCCCTGCAGAAGCATTTCCACCGCGCCGAGCATTGGGTGGTCGTGGCCGGCAGCGCGCTCGTCACCCGCGACGACGAGGTCGTGCTGGTGCAGGAAAATGAAAGCATCTACCTGCCGCTCGGGTGTGTGCATCGGCTCGACAATCCCGGCCGCATCCCGCTTACGCTGATCGAGGTGCAGTCCGGGTCCTATCTCGGTGAGGACGACATCGTCCGCATCGAGGACACCTACGGCCGCAGCTAAGTCGGCCTTGTGATCCGGCTCGGGCCGTCGCCCGGGCGGATCACCCCATCACCAGCCAGTCGAGGCTGATGCCCGTGGTGTGATGCAGCGCCGTCAACAGCGCCATGCTCGGTTCGCTGGTGCCGTTCTCGGCCGCCCTGTAACCGGCTGCCTCGACACCCAACAGTTTGGCGAACTCAGTCTCCGACATTGTGGGATGGCCGATCGCCTCGCCCTGTTGCTGGCGCAGCACGCGCAGCCGGCCGGCAATCGTCGTTTCGTCTGCATCCGCCGACATGGCACATCGCTCCGCAACCGGGCATGATCAAAATACGCGCAACGAGCGAATCCTTACGACAAGTAATACGCTCGGCGAAAGGGGAGAATTGCAAGATGCCGAATGAGCAGTCCGGATCGCCAGCCGACATCGTTGCCAGACTGGACCGTATTCCAGCCGGAGCATGGCATGTCCGCGCCAGAATGATCCTTGGCATCGGCACGTTTTTCGACGGCTTCGACCTGCTGGCGATCAGCTTCGCGCTGCCGGTTCTGGCCGAGGCCTGGCACATGACAGGCGCGCAGACGGGCCTTGTTCTGTCCGCCGCCTTCCTGGGCCAGTTGCTTGGCGCACTGGTCTGCGGCTGGGCCGCCGAACGCTTCGGCCGCTTGCGCGTGGCCAACGCCACGATCGCACTGTTTTCGGTGATGAGTTTGGCCTGTGCCTTCACCACCGGCCCGACGGGCCTGGTCATCTGCCGCTTCATCCAGGGCATTGGCCTCGGCGGCGAGGTGCCGGTGGCCACCACCTATGTCACCGAGTTCGCCCCCGCCAAGGGGCGTGGCCGGTTCTATATCCTTTACGAACTGGTGTTCGTCTTCGGTCTGATCGGCGCGGCGCTGCTGGGCGCGATCATGGTGCCCCGGCTGGGCTGGCAATCGATGTTCTTCGTCGGCGCGGTGCCGGCGCTGCTCACGTTCGTACTGCGTCGCCTGCTGCCGGAAAGCCCGCGCTGGCTCGCGTCGCAGGGCCGGCTGGCCGAGGCGGATGCGGCGACGAGCCTGCTCGAGGCCTCCGCGCGGGCCGCCGGCACGATGCTGCCGCCCCCGCGGCCCGACCTGGTCGCGGCCGCTCCTGCGCGCGGCGACTGGCGCGAGATGTTTGGCCCCCGGCTGCGGCGGCGCACCTTCGCGGTGTGGGCACTGTGGTTCTGCTGCTTCTCCACCAGCTACGGGCTGCAAAGCTGGATGCCGACCCTCTATCGCACCGTGTTCCACCTGCCGCTGCAGCAGGCGCTGAGCTACGGGCTGATCACCCAGCTCGTCGGTGTCTGCGGCTCCTTCGCCGCGGCGATGTTGATCGACAAGATCGGCCGGCGCGGCTGGTTCCGCATGGGATTGCTCGCCGGCGGGCTGATCCTGATCTCGGTATGGCCGATGGGCGTGCACAGTGCGCGGCAACTGCTCGCCGTTGTGTCGATCGGCGGATTCTTCATCTCCTCCGTCGCCATCGGGCTCAATCTCTATACCCCCGAGCTCTACCCCACCAGGATCCGCGCCGTCGCCAGTTCGGTGGGCGGCGCCTGGCAGCGCGTTGCTGCGGCGATCGGGCCGGTGGTGGTGGGGCGATTGGTGGACGGCGACAATCTCGGCCTGGCGTTCGGCTATTTCGGGGCGTTGGCCATCGTCGGCGCGCTGGTCGCGCATCTCTTCGCGCTGGAAACCGCCCGTCGCAGCCTGGAGGACATCGCGCGTTGAGCCGCCTTGCCAGAGCGGGCGCCATCTGCTTGCCTCGGACCACAAAAAACGGGAGGACACGATGCTGAAAACAGCCCTGCTCGCCATGCTTGCCCCAATGATGCTGCTCGGTATGTCCAGCAGCAGCTCGGCCCAGACCGCGAGCCAGACCTCGCGCGTTCCGCTGATCGGCGACGACACCACCGACCCGGTGGTGAAGGAGTTCTACGCCCAGGTACGCAAGCGCGGCGGCGAGCCGTTGAACCTGCACCGCACCATGGCCAATGCGCCGGTGTTCATGGGTGCTTCCTCCGCGATGGCCTATGCGATCCGCTACAGCGCTGAGGTGCAGCGGGTTTATCGTGAGCTCACGATCATCCGCAGCGTGCAGCGCAATGGCGGTCATTACGAGGAGATGCAGCACCGCCCGATGGCAATGAGCTGCGGCATCACCACGGCCCAGCTCGATGCGATCGCGAATTGGAAGACCAGCAAGCTGTTCGACGACAAGCAGCGCGCGGTGCTCGCCTGGGCTGACGGTGTGAGCGATCCGAAGGGCCCGTCTGACAAGGCGGCTGCCGATATGAAGAAGTTCTTTTCGAACAAGGAACTGGTGGAGCTGACGATGATCGCAGCCAACTACGCGGGCACCGCGATGTTCACCCGGGCGCTGCATACGCCACTGGAGCCGGGGGCGGGGGATCCGAACACCGCTTATGGGAAGTGCTAGCAGTAGGCCGTCGTTCTTGAATAAAGAAGCAAAACATTACTTCTCTTGGGGTGCGGTAACGCGGATCCAGGGTGCACCTGGTCTCCCGCGCGCCGCATCGCCGCCCACAAAGTTCAAAAGTTTTTTGGTTCGGTTTCAAAAATGAACAGGCTGAACTCCCGGGCCTAAGCCGCCCTGAGGCCCGCCACAAAAACCTTCAGCTCCTCGTTCAATTTCTCCCCCTGAAGCCGCAACTCGCCTGAAGCCGCCTTCAACGTGCTGGCTTGGCTGCTACCCGCCTCCGCGGCATGTGCCACCTGGCCAGACGCGCTCGTGGCGCCGGCCGCGCCCTGTGAAGCGGTCTGTGCGCTGCGCGCGATTTCCTGTGTCGTGGCCGCCTGCTGCTCCACTGCCGCGGCGATCGCGGTGGCGATGGAGTCCAGCCGTTCGATGGTGCCGGCGATCCCGCGGATCGCATCCACAGCCTGATGCGTGGCATCGCGCATGCCCGCGATCTGGCCGCCGATCTCCTCTGTAGCGCGAGTGGTCTGAGAAGCGAGCCCCTTCACCTCACTGGCAACCACCGCGAAGCCCCTCCCGGCCTCACCCGCGCGTGCCGCCTCAATGGTGGCGTTCAGCGCGAGGAGATTGGTCTGGCCAGCCACACCGGTGATCAGCGCGATCACCTCGCCGATGCGCTCGGCGGCGTCAGACAGGCTGCGCACGGTGGCGTCGGTGCCGCGCGCCTGGTCTGCCGCCATGCGCGCCACCTTCGCAGCCTCGGCCACCTGGCGGGCGATCTCCGCAGTACTCGCGGCCAACTCCTCCGCCCCGGCCGCCACGCCTTGCACGCTGACCGATGCCGCCTGCGCGCCTGACGCCGCCTCGCTGGCTTCGCCGCGAACAATGGTGGCGCCCTGATCGATCTCCTCCGCCACCGCACCTAGCCGGTCCACCGCGCCGCCAATGCCCAGGGCGATCCCGCCAAATGACTGCTCCACCCGCTCGGCAAGCTGCCGCCTGGCCTCGATACGGGCCTGCTCGGCCGCCAGACGGGCCTCGGCGGCCTCTCGCTCCATGGTGGTCGCCTGGGCGAGTGCGCCGCGAAGCTCGTCAACCGCGCGCGCCATCACCCCGATCTCGTCGCTGCGCGCGCCATGCGGCACGGCAATCTCGTGCCGCCCACCGGCGAGAGCCACGATCACCGCACTGATGTCGCGCACCGGCCGCAGCGACAGGCGCACCGCCAGGCCCAGCAGCAGCGCGAGAATCGCCGCCGCTCCGCCGGCGATCAGCAGCGCCTTGCGCGAGGCCGCTGCTGCCCGTGCCTCCATGTCGGTCACCGCGGTGCTCACCACCACGCGACCGATCACCTTGTTGTCCTTGTCGCGGATCACGCCGTAGCCGCCCACACGCGCAACCCCGCGCACGGAACCGTGCCCCACCACCACATCATGCTCACGCAGCGCCGCCGCGGTGTCAGGATCTGAGGCCTGCGGGTCGCCGGTGCCGATACGATTGCCGTGCTCGTCCTTCATCGAGGAGACCAGACGACGGTCCTGCACGATGATCGACACCAGCGAGCCGGTGGCCGCGGCAAAATGATCCATGATGTCCGTCCGGTCGTTCACCGCGCTGCCATCGGCGGCGAGCAGGGTCTCCCCATTCAGGGTCAGCGGGCCAAGGCTCTGGATACGCTCCTGCAGCAACGTGGCTTCCGCCAACATCCGCCGCCCGACCAGATCATTCACCCGCGACTGCGCTTCATGCTCGATCACCCATTGCGTGCCAAGCAACGCCGTGGTGCCAAGCACCGCCGTCGCGATGACAACCCGCAGGGTGAGTGAGACCCGATTGATCCAGCCGTTCATGGCCACCTCTGACATTTCGCAGAGGCCAATATGCCGTGTGGAAATGAATCAAACGTGAGCGCGCTGCGGCACCCCGGTCAGTGCCGCGACCTCGTCCAGCACCCGGTCCGCCGCGTGAAACACCGTGTCGACCTTGCCCGACATCACCGCGATCACCCGCCCCATGCGGAACACCCGCGCCGCGCGATCGTCATCCGGCCCAACAGGCTTGGTCTTGATCGCCAACTGCGGGCCAAGATAGCGAAAGCGTTCGCTGAAATCAGGCAGATAGCGGCTGATCTGCGCCTCCATCAGCACCCGATGTCGCCCAATTGTCGCAGCGTCGGTGCCGTCACGAATGGCCCGCGCCGCCGCCGCCGTGTCGCAACAGCCCAGCGGCGTGTGCGCCACCGAGGAGAGGGTGAACAGGCCCGGCTGATCAGTGGGATAGATCGAACAGAGCGGACCATCGACGAGAGTGATCGCCGGATGGCCCACCGGCCCGGCGTAATAGAGCAGAAGCGTGGGCTCGAAGATGCAGCTTATCGGTGGGCGTGTCAGATGGCCCCAGCTGGCATCGACCAGCAGATCGAACCGCCGCCCCCCCACCAGCACATGATTGCCCGCCTGCCGCGCATCCACCCGTGCGCCAAACTGCACATACTCGGCGAGCCCCGCGCTGAAATGCGCCCGCGCACGGTCGAGCAGCAGCACCCGCTCATCGGTGCGCCAGACCGCATCAACCCCGCGCAGCCCGCTCGCCTCCGGACAGGCCTCAGCCAGATCGAGACCGGAGCCCTGCATCACCAGGTGATAGCTCGCCGAATCCAGGCGCGAATCGCCGGTGGCTACGGCATAGAAATTCTCGGCAACCTCCTGACTGAGCGTTGGGTAGGCGGCAAGAAACCGGCTGAAGCCGTCACGCGATTGCAGCCGTGTGGGCGCGTGGCGGGGATAGTGAAAGCCCAGATGGAGTCGAAACTGGTTGTTCCCGGAGGCTTCATGAAACAGACGCCCATGCTGCTCGAACAGCCGCACATCGTGGCCGCGTGCCAGCAACTCCGCCGCGATATGGCAGCCGTACCAGCCTCCGCCCACAACCGCAATGTGCAAAGCCATGCCGATCAGTATGGCGAGGTTGCAGCGCATTGCAACCTTTGCGTGAGTGGCCTGCGGCATTGCGCAAAGCTGATAGAGGGTATTCTGTTTTGCTGATGAAGCCCGCGCCGCCCTTGCCGAGTCGCTGCGTGTGAGCCAGGCCGTGCTGTCCGGTCTGGCGCTGTTGCTGTGCCTGCTGCTCGGCCTCGCGGGGGCCGGCGCGCTGAGCCGGGGCCGGCGCCGCTTCGTGCCGCTGGGCACCGCGCTGGCCGCCGCCGCGGGGCTGTTGCTCGGCGCGGCGGGGATCGCCGCGGGCTCCGCGAGCCTCGCATTGCCGATCGGCCTGCCGGGCGCGGCATTGTCGCTCGCGCTCGATCCTCTGGCGGCGTTTTTCCTCCTGCCGGTGTGTCTGCCGGCGATCGCTGCCGGCGTGTGGGTGTGCGGCGGCGATGAACGCGGGCGCCCGTGTATGCCGCTGTTTCTGGCCGGCATGATGCTGACCGTGCTCGCCGGCGATGGCTGGACGCTGCTGTTTGGCTTCGAACTGATGTCGCTGGCGTCGTGGGTGTTGCTGCTGGCGCATGTCGACCAGCCGGAAGTAGAGGCCGCGGTGCGGCTCTATGCCGGGATGGCGGTGCTGGGCGCGGCCTGTCTGGTCCCCGCCTTCGCGCTGCTTGGAGGCGTCGGCGCGCCCTTCGCCGCCCTGCGCGCGACGCCGCCGGAGGGTCTGCGTGCCGGACTCGTGTTGGCATTGATGCTGATTGGAGCAGGCTCGAAGGCCGGTCTCGCACCGCTGCATGTGTGGCTGCCGCCGGCACATGCGGCCGCCCCGGCAGAGGTGTCGGCGATGATGTCGGCCGGCATGACAAAGGTGGCGGTCTATGTGCTGATCCGCGTGTTGTTCGATCTGTGCGGGCCACAGCCGGTCTGGTGGTGTGTGCCGGTGTTGCTGATGGGCGCTGGCTCCGCGCTGATCGGCGCGCTGCGGGCAACGCGTGAGCCGGATCTCAAAACCATCCTGGCCTGCAGCACGGTGGAGAATATCGGGCTGATCGCGCTCGGCCTGTCAGTAGCGCTGGCCGCGCGCGGGTCGGACCTGTCGGCGCTTGCGGTTCTGGGGCTTGGGGCGGCGCTGCTGCATGTTCTGATGCATAGCGGCTTCAAGAGTTTGCTTTTCCTGGCGGGGGGTTCTGCAATCGCCTCGGCCGGCACGCGGCGGCTGGAGTTTCTCGGCGGCCTTGCCGCGCGGATGAAAATCGTGACGCTGTGCGTGCTGGTTGCCGCAGCCTCCTGGGCGGCGCTGCCGCCAAGCGCCGGCTTCGCCAGCGAGTGGCTGCTGCTGCAAAGCCTGCTGGCAGCGCCCCGTGTTGGCGGGCTGGCATTGCAGGCGATCTTCGCGGTGGCCGCGACGATCATGGCGCTATCAGCCGCGCTCGCCGCCGCCGCCGCGGTGCGGCTGGTTGGCGTGGCTTTTCTTGGCCGGCCCCGCAGCGCACGCGGATCGGCCGCCACCGAGGCGCCCGCGGCCGAGCGCGCCGCTTTGGTCGGCCTTGCTGCCTGGCTCGGCCTGCTCGGCATTTTCCCAGGCTTGGCCATGCGACTTGTCGGCGCGGTGCCGGCGATGCTGATCGGGCGGGAGGCCGAACTCGGCGCCACCGGCACAAGGCTGGCACCGCTTGCCGACGCGCCAGGCTATCTGCCGTTGATGATCCTCCTCTTGCTCGGGTTGTCTGGGGCGGTGCTTGTGTGGCGCATGATGGGCGCCGGCGTGCGCACCGCACCGGCCTGGGATTGCGGCTTCAACGCGCCACCGCCATGGCTGCCCTTTGGTGATCCTGCAACGCAATATGGCGGGCGCTCTTTCGCGCAACCGATCGACCGCGCGATCGGTGGCGCGATCCTCCGCGCGCGCGAACTTGTCCGGCCAGCAATGCCAGGCAGCCATTCGCCCGCGCGCTACAACGAGGATGCCACCGATCCGGCGGAGCGTGGCGTGTTCGTGCCGATTGGCGCCGCACGCCATCGCGTCTCCGACATCATCGATCAGATCAACCGCCAAACGATTCGCCGCAGCCTCGCTTTGGTGGTGGCCACACTGGTTCTGCTGCTCGCACTGATCGCGTTGCAGGGCATTGGCATGGTGGCAGGGCCGTGAGCACCATCCTGTCGGTCATGGCGCTGCTGCTGCACGCCGTCCTGCTCATCGCGCTCGCGCCGCTGGCGACAGGTGTGGTGCGCATCGTCAAGGCGCGGCTGCTGGGCCGGCGCGGACCAGCCTTGATGCAGCCATGGCGGGATCTGGCGCGGCTGATGCGCAAGCAGGCGGTGGTGGCCGAGAGCGCCTCATTCGTGACCACAGCCGCACCATTCGTGATCCTCAGCGCGACAGTTGCGGCGGGGCTGCTGGTGCCCTCCTTTGCGCTGCATATGGCGGGTGCCAGCGCTGCGGATTTGCTGGTGGTCGTCGGACTGCTTGGTCTCGCGCGAGCCAGCCTGGCGTTGGCGGCGATGGATGCCGGCACTGGCTTCGGCGGCATCGGTTCGAGCCGCGACATGACCTTCGCGGTCTTCGCCGAGCCGGCAATGCTGCTGGTGGCGCTGACCTTCTCGCTGTTGGCCGGCACCACGAATCTCGATGCCATCGCAGGGGTTTTGCGCGAGGGCACGCTCGGCCTGCGGGTGTCGATCGGCCTCGTGCTGGTTGCGATGGTGCTGATCGCGCTGGCCGAGAATGGCCGTATGCCGGTTGACAATCCCTCCGGCCATCTGGAGCTCGCCATGGTGCATGAGGCGATGGAGTTGGAATTCTCCGGTCCCCATTTGGCTTTTTTGCAACTCGCCGCGTCGCTGAGACTGCTGATCTGGGCTGGCTTGTTCGGCACCTTGTTCTCACCGTTTCTGCTGGCCCGTGCCGATGCGCCGATGCAGTGGTTGCCCGCGCTGCTCGGTTGGATCGCGCGCGTTGCGATCATCTGCGTGGCGCTCGGCGCGCTGGAGGTGTCGATTGCCAAGATGCGCGTGTTCCGTGTGCCGGAATTCATCGGTGCCGCGCTGCTGCTGGGCCTACTGGCCGCGGTGTATCTTTTCGTCAGCACGGGGTTCGCATGAGCCACGCTCATCTCGGATTCGGCGCACTCTCTTACGACGTGGCTCATCTGCTGGATGGCGCGGCGCTGATCCTGTCGTTTTTCCTGCTGTATCAGACCCGCATACTCGGCGTGGTGAATCTCTACGCCATCCAGGCCGGAGTGCTGGCGGCGGCAGCTTTCTGGCAGGGCTGGGTGCAGAATGATCGCGATCTCTATGCCGCCGGTCTCATCACGCTCGCGGCGAAGGCGATCGCGATTCCGATCCTGCTACGGCGGGTGATCCGCAAGCTGGAGATCCATCGCGAAATCGAAACCACCATCGGCATTTTCCCCTCGATGATCCTCGGCCTGCTGCTGGTGGTACTGGCGGTTTTGGCGGTGTTGCCAGCCACCACCGGCGCGCTGTCCTTGGTGCGCGAGGATATGGCGATGGCGCTGTCTGTCGTGCTGCTGGGCCTGCTCACCATGATCACCCGCCGCAACGCGCTGACCCAGGCGGTCGGATTTCTTTCAATCGAAAATGGGCTGATCCTGGCCGCCCTCGGCGCGGTGGGCATGCCGATGATCGTCGAACTGTCCGTCGCGGTTTTGGTGCTGGTGGCGGCGATCGTGTTCGGCCTGTTCGTGTTCCGCATCCGTGAGCGCTTTTCCAGCCTGGACATCACCGCGCTTGATCGCATCACCGGAGCGCATCGGTGATCGCCTCCTCGCTTCTTGTGGTTCTGCCGGGCCTGATCGCAGCACCGATCCTGGCGGCGCTGCCGGGCTGGCGGGCGGCGGCCACCGCCAATATCGGCGTGTGCGCGATCATCCTGCTGGCCGCCATTCGCCTCGCCATCGCTCCCGGACCAATCGATGACGATGCCTGGTTGCGGCCGGATGCGCTGGGCATCGTGCTTGTGCTGCTCACCAGCTTTACCGGATTGACCACGGCCTGGTTCAGCCGCTTCTACATCCGACACGAAGCCGAGGCCGAGCGCCTCGGGCCGCGTGCGATCCGGCTGTATCACGGTGCCTTCCCGGCCCTGCTGGGCTTTCTGCTCACAGCGCTGCTGTCTGACAATATCGGCCTCACTTGGGTGTGCCTTGAGGCCGCGACGATCATCGGTGTGCTGGTGGTCGTATTGCCCGGCACCGAAGACGCCATCGAGGCCAGCTGGAAATTCTTCATTCTCTGCGGTGTCGCAGTCGCGTTGGCATTGTTCGGCACCATCATGCTCTATCTCGCCGCCTCACCGATTCTGGGGCCGGGGTGGCCGGCAATGAGCTGGCGCGGCCTGGCCGCCGCGGCACCGGCCTGCAACGGCGGACTTTTGAATCTTGCCTTCGTATTCCTTCTGATTGGCTATGGCACGAAGGCGGGGCTGGTGCCGCTGCATGGCTGGATGCCTGATGCTCATGCCGAGGGGCCCACGCCGGTCTCGGCGATCCTCTCCGGCTCGGTATTGAACGTTGCGCTGGTGGTGCTGCTGCGGCTCCGCGGCGTGATCGGCGCGAATGCCGCGGCCGGTGGGGCGGCGATCGCGCCTGGTCCGGCGATGATCATCCTCGGCCTGGCATCGGTGCTGGTCTCGGCTTTCTGCCTGTGGCCTCGGCGTGATGTGAAACGGTTTTTCGCATTTTCCACGATCGAACAGAACGGACTTGTCGCCCTCGCCTTCGGTCTGGGTGGCCCCGCGGCCAACTTCGCGGGCCTGCTGCACATGATCGCGCACACGCTGACGAAGGCATCGATCTTTCAATGCGTCGGGCGCGCGGCACAGCTGCGCGGCGGACAGGATTTCCCGCATTTGTCCGGCTTGCTGCGAGACCAACGCCTGCTCGCATTCACCCTCGCGGCGGGCACCATCGCGGTGGCCGGGTTGCCGCCGTTTGCCATGTTCAGCAGCGAGTTTCTGATTGCGAGCGAGCTTGCGCGGCGCATGGTCTGGCTGAGTCCGCTGCTGGGGCTCGGGCTGATCGTTGGCACCTGGGCGCTGCTCGCGCGACTGCTCGATCTGTGCGTCGGACTGCCGAAGGGCACGGGCAAGTCCCCAAGCGTGGGTGGCGCGGCATTGGCCAGCGCCTGGCTGAATCTGGCGATTGTCGTGGGTCTTGGTCTGGCAATGCCGCCTGCTCTGGTGAACTTGTTGCAACAGGCGGCCGGGCCATGATCGCGGCATCGCTGATCCGCAGCGCACCGGCAATTCCGGCCCATCCCTGGCCGCGCCATCTGCTGTCGCAAGAGCAATGGCGCACCATGGCGGCTGCTTTGCCGGCAACGGCCGGCCTCGACCTGATCGCCATGTGGGCCGACGCGCACGAGGTGCACGCGCTGTTCCTCGAACACGCGGTGCCGGCTGGCCTGATCGCCTCGGTGCCGGTTCAATCCGGGTGCTATCCCAGCCTGTCGCATGCGCGCCCTGTGGCATGCTGGTTCGAGCGCGCCATTCGCGATCTCTGGGGGCATGGCGCGGAGGACGCAATCGACCAACGTCCCTGGCTGGATCATGGTGTATGGGAGATCAGCCGCCCCCTGTCCGCGCGGCCGCCCGCGGTGAGCATCCCACCGCAGCCGCTGGAATTTCTGCCGGTGGAGGGTGATGATCTGCACCAACTCGCGGTTGGGCCGATTCATGCGGGCATCATCGAAGCCGGCCATTTTCGCTTCCATTGTGCCGGCGAAACGGTAGTCCGGCTTGAGACGTTGCTTGGCTACACCCACAAGGGCATTCTTTCGCTGCTGCGCGGCAAGTCGCCACGGACCGCTGCCCGCTTCCCGGCGCGACTCTCAGGCGATGCCACCGTCGCGCACTCCATCGCCTTCGCCCGCGCCGCTGAAGCGGCCTGCGCCACGCCCGCGCCAGCTCGGGCGGTGATGCTGCGCGCTGTCATGGGTGAGCTGGAGAGGATCGCCAACCATTGCAACGATGTCGGCGCCATCTGCAATGATGTCGCTTTCGCCGCGCTTGCCGCGCGTTTGCATTTCCATCGTGAACAGATCATGCGGGCCGCGCACAACGCGTTTGGCCATCGGCTGATGATGGATTGCGTGATCCCCGGCGGGGTGGCCGCCGATATCGCGCCCGGCGGTGCGACCACCATCCTCGCGGCGGTGCGTGCGCTTGAGGCGGAACTGCCAGAGATCACCCGCATTTTTGACGATGCGTCGTCGTTGGTGGACAGGCTGTGCGGGACCGGGAAAATCACCGCCGCGATCGTGAACTCCTATGCTGCCGGCGGGCCTGTCGGCAAGGCGAGCGGGCGTGGCGGTGACAGCCGACGGGTGCCTGGCTATCCCCCCTATGACGCATATCCGGTGGCCGCGACGACCCGCGAGGCCGGCGATGTCGATGCCCGCGCGCGCATTCGTCTCGCCGAGATCAGCCAATCCATCCAGTTGCTGCGGAGCATCGTGTCGGGAATGCCTGAAGGACCAACCTCCGTGCCACTGCCGCCCGCCTCCGGTGAGGGGCTTGGCTGGGCGGAATCGTTCCGCGGCGATTGCTGGGCCTGGCTCCGGCTGGAAAGCGGGCTGATCAGCGCCTCCTTCCTGGCCGATCCCAGCTGGCGACACTGGCCACTTTTGGAATCTGCCGTGATTGGCAACATCGTTGCGGATTTTCCGCTGATCAACAAAAGCCTCAATGGCAGCTATTCGGGAGTGGATCTCTGATGGTCTGGCGCCGCTTCGCCACCAATCTCTGGCGTGGTCCGGTCACCGAAACCGCAGTGCCCGCGCCGGAGCGCACGGTCGCCGCTTTGGCGGAGCGTCTGGATGCCGCCGCGCAAACGTGTCTCGGCCGCAGCCTCGCACTGCGCCATCTCGATGCTGGCAGCTGCAATGGCTGCGAACTCGAACTCAACGCGCTCACCAATATCGTTTATGATCTCGAGCGTTTCGGAATCCGCTTTGTTGCCTCGCCGCGCCACGCAGATGTGCTGCTGGTCACCGGCCCATTGTCCCGCAATCTGCACGAGGCCATTTCCCGCACCTGGATGGCCACACCGGACCCGAAATGGGTCGTTGCGGTGGGAGACTGCGCCGTCGATTTCGGGGTGTTCAAGGGCAGCTATGCGATCGGAGAAAGCCCGGTACCGTTCGATCTCACCATCCGCGGTTGCCCGCCCACGCCGGCACAATTGCTGGAGGGCCTGTTGGCGCTTTTGACGGCGAACGAACGCACCTCGCAGCGCGCGCTGTCTTAAAGCCGCGGACCACTTACAATTCAGGCGGGGTTTGGCGAACACTGGCCAAGTGCCGGGGGCATCCTCTCCGCCGCGGCGGGTAAAAATGCATCGGTGTAGACCTGCTCGACCGGGATCGACGCCTTCAGATCGAACGCCTTGAGCAGCTCGTCAACGGATGCCTGCATGCGCGCCAGATCGACCGAGCTGATTCCTTTGGATCTGAACTCCTCCGTCAGCGTCAGCGTCTGCAGGCCCTCCACCAGTCTTGTGCATTCCGTGGAGAGATTCACCAGAGGATCACGCGCCTTGATCGCATTGACCGACGCCTGTGGGTCAGCGATCGCATCCTTTTGCGACGCGTTCAACGCCGCGATCACGGCCTTGGCGGTATTCGGATTGGCCTTGGCGTAGTCAGCACGCATTACGAAGGCGGTGCCATATTGCTTGATCCCGTAATCATTATATCGCAGCGTCACGACCTTCTGGAGAGGCACGCCAAGCTCGACAACACTCATGATGCTGGAGGTTGTGAAGCCGGCGACAGCGTCCACCTCGCCGCGCACCATCATCGGCTCCCGCAGCGCGCCGCCAAGCAGTTTCCAGTGGACGCTTTTCGGATCGAAGCCGGCCGATTTACCGAACGCGTCGAACAATGCCAGGGCGGCGCTGCCGGCCGCGGCACCCAGTGTGCGTCCCTCCAGGTCTTTCGGCGTGGTGATGCCGCGGCCTGCGACGGTCACCACCGCCAGCGGCGAGTTGCCGCCGGTGACATAGCCCGCGATCAGCGGCTTGTCCGGGTTTTCCGCATTGAATTTCACCATTGTCGCGATATCGGCCCAGCCGAACTGGTAGGCGCCGGACGCCACGCGCACCATCACGTCGGCGGAGCCGGTACCGCGATCGATGGTGGCGTTGATGCCGCGCCTGCTGAACTCGCCCTTCTCGGCGCCATACAGAAACGCCGATTGCGGGCCCTGAAAGGCCCAATCCAGCGTGATCTTCACGTCAGGCGCCTCGATGGGCTGCGCGCGCAGGGGCGCAGCCAACGCGAGAGTTGCAGCACAGGCCAGCATAAGTCCACGCATCGCACCGCCTCCAATGGGACCAGGTCGGCTTGTTGGCCCGCAAGCGCTATGCCAGCATCATTCCTCATCGCGTGGAGAACCGGCATGGCGCCCTCATCATGGAACTACACCCAGCTTGGTCATCATGATCTTGGTGGCTTTGGTGGTCTCGGCGAGGGGATCGGCATCCAGCTTGCCAAGGATGGCCGGCGCATCGTGTGGGTGGCGCATGAGAGCGCGCCGATGAATTTCACGGGTATCGATGTCTCGGATCCGCGGGCCCCAAGGATGGTCGTGCAGACCGAGTTGCCGCATGCGCGCGTGCGCTCCAACTCGCTTGAGGTCGTGGGCGACCTGATGGCCGTGGCCTATCAGGTGTCGCATGCCGGCATGCAGCCGGCCGGTTTTGAATTGTTCGATATCTCAAAGCCGGAATCGCCGCGCTCGATTGCCTTCTTCGACTGCTCCGGTCCGCATTCCCGCGGTGTGCATCAGCTGTGGTTTGCCGATGGTGAGTATGTGCATCTTGCCGCAGGTGCCGCCGATTTCACCCCCCGCGATGCGCGCGATGACCAGATCTACCGGATCATTGATGTGCGCGCCCCCAGCGCGCCGCGCGAGGTTGGGCGCTGGTGGCTGCCCGGCACGATGGCGGGTGACGCCGCGCCGCCGCCGCCGCGGCTCAAGGCGCCGATGGGCACAGGCTTTCGCGCGCACAACACGAATGTCTATCCAAACCGTCCAGACCGCGCCTATGTTGGCTACATTGACGGCGGTTTTGTCATTCTCGATATTGCCGACAAGGCAAACCCGAAGCCTGTTGCGCATTTCAATCATTCGCCGCCCTATAACGGCTTCACCCACACCGTGCTGCCCTTGTTCGAACGTGGGCTGATGGTGGTGACCGACGAGAGCGTGATGGACAATGGCGAAGACTGGCCCAAGCTGGTCTGGATTTTCGATGCGCGCTGCGAGAGCAATCCGGTGCCGATTGCGACCTGCCCGATGCCACCGGTGGATGTGTTCTCCAAACGCGGCGGCCGCTTCGGCGCGCACAACATCCACGAAAACAATCCCGGACCGCTGTCCTGGCGGTCGGAAACGCAGATCGTCGGCGCGTTCTTCAACGGCGGCGTGCGGGCCTATGATCTGTCGGATCCCTATCGGCCGCAGGAGATCGGCTGGTTCGTGCCCGATGCCCCGCCGAACTCGCCGGCTGGCGCCACCCAGATCAACGATGTGTATGTCGATGAGCGTGGGGTGACCTACGCTGTGGATCGCATGGGTGGTGGGCTGTTGATGCTGGAGGCCGGGTTCTGAAGAGGCCAGGCCAGGCCAGGGGCTCTGCCCCTGGACTCCGTCATGCCCCAGCGTGCGCCGCGCGACGGGTGGTGGCCACCCCAGAGCGGCCCAAGGGGCAAAGCCGCAGGCCTTGGCCTCCCTCTTGATCCCCATCCTAGTCATCACCGGCCCCCTCGGCGCCGGCAAGACCACGCTGCTGCGTCGCCTGCTCGATACGCCAGGCGCAAGATTGGCCGCTGTGGTGAACGACTTCGCCGCATTGGGGATCGACCAGATGCTGCTCGGCGGCGACACCATTGCGAGCCTTTCCAATGGCTGTTTCTGCTGCCGCGATCAGGGTGACATCGCGCTCGCCCTGAACGGCCTGTTCGCCGCGCGGCGGGCAGGGCGGATC
This sequence comes from uncultured Rhodospirillales bacterium, assembly GCA_903904805.1. Taxonomy (GTDB): domain Bacteria; phylum Pseudomonadota; class Alphaproteobacteria; order Acetobacterales; family Acetobacteraceae; genus CAIVDX01. Next base: position 11,504 of record CAIVDX010000740.1, on the reverse strand, counting down.
GGCGATTTCGATCGTGTCGTGATTGAGACGAGCGGCCTGGCCGACCCCGGCGCCATCCTTCTGGCGCTCGCGGCGGACCGTGATCTGGGCCGGCTGTTCTCGGTTGATCGCGTGCTGGTCTGCGTTGATGCCACCAGGCGTGATCTGCTGACCGATGACGTCATCGCGCGCCAGCTCGCTCTGGCGGATGTGGTGGCCATCACCAAGCCCGACCTGGCCGGGGCAGAGCACGCCGCGATGGTCGAGTCGATGGTGGCCGTCGCAAACCCCTCCGCGGCGATTCATCTGGTGAGGTCAGGGGAATTTCCGCTGGGTGAGATTCTGGCCGTGCAGGGCAGGCGGGCGCGCTTTGTTGCCGATGCGCCAGTCTCCCACGGTGCGATCCTCCGCTGCGACATCGTCTGCGACGAAGACTGGGCGTGGGAGCCGTTTTCGCTGGCAATGCAGCTGCTCGGCGAACTGCGTGGGCCGGATGTGTTGCGTGTCAAAGGGATTTTGCGAATCATCGGGCGCGAACGGCCGGTGGTCTATCACCGCGTGCAGCATCTCGCACATCCCACAAGCGAACTGGCGGCGTGGCCCGACGGCGTGCGTCAGACACGCCTGGTGATCATCGCGCGGGCACTCGATGACGGCGCGATCAGGGCGTTGATCGACGCGGCCCAGGCGGTGGCGGGTTAGCCGAGAGACTTCAGTGTTTGAGACAGCGACTCTTCGAAATCGGCCTCCGCGCAAACCCCCAGTTCAGCAATCGCCAGGGCGGGTGAGCCCAGCGAATGTTTGATGTCGCCGGCGCGTGCCGGGCCATAGGAAATGCTGGGCGCGTTCCAGCCGGACACGCGCGCCATGGTGCGGGCAAGCTGCTCCACCGAGACAGCGCGCCCGGTGCACACATTGCAGGCGAAGGCGCGCGGGCGATCGCCAAGGCTTACCATCGCCGCGCGAATATGCCTTACGACGTCAGCGACATAGATGAAGTCCCGCGTTTGGCTGCCATCGCCGTGCAACGTGACGCTGGTGCGGTTGGCGATGCGCGCGGCGAAGATCGAGATCACGCCTGAATAGGGCGAGGCCGGGTCCTGCCGCGGGCCAAACACATTGAAAAAGCGCAGACCCGCGGTGGGGGTTTGATGAACGCTCCAGGCGACGCGGGCATGCAGTTCCGATCCCATCTTGTCCGCGCCATAGGCGGTGAGCGGGATCTGGCGGGTCTCCTCGGTGATCGGCAAATCGGTCGCATTGCCGTAGGTGGCCGCCGAGGAGGCATAGACCACGGGCACGCGGGCATTGCGGCGCGCGGCCTCCAGCACAGTAATGGTGGCGGTGAGGTTGGCGCGATGGGTGCCCAGCCAATCCTCGTTGCCGCGCTGAACCGATGCGATGGCGGCCAGGTGGAAGATGCCATCCACGCCCTCGGCCGCGGCCAGCACGGCATCGAGATCGGCGGCATCACCGATGATGAGGGTCACGGCCGGCTGAAGATTCTCCGCCTTGCCCGTGGAGAGATCATCCAGCACCCGCACCGTGTGCCCATCGGCGATCAGCGAGTCGCACAGATGCGAGCCGATAAACCCGGCCCCGCCGGTCACCAGATAAGTTGCCATGACGCCCTCCATGAGCCGTTGCTCACCCCATCGGTCTCAGGGGTATTGCGCTACCAACCGCACCGGACCCAACAAGAAAAGGTTTTTTGGTTCTTTTTTGCAAAAAAGAACAATTCTTCTCAAAACACCCCAGCGCCCGACACCCCACCATAGACCCCCAATGCCGAGGTCACGGTCGCCACAAAAATCACCACCCAGCGATACCAGCCCCGCAGCCGGTGCTCCGGCGGCAAGGCCTTGATGGCCAGAGCGACCAGAAATCCCAGCACGATCGGCAGCAGGAAGGCATTCATCACCTCCACGCCCACATTCAGCGCCACCAGGTTCGGCGAGGCCGCCACCAGCACGGCACCGCCAATCACGCAGGCCGCGTAGATGCCGTAGAACCAGCGCGCCTCCAGCGGATGGTATTCCAGCGAATAGCGATACCCCGTCACCTCGCCCATCCCCCAGGCGAGTGCGAGCGAGGCGACGATGGCCGCCACCATGCCCGCCCCCAGCACCCCCAGGCCGAACACCAGCCGCCCGGTTCCCTCGCCCAGGAACGGCGTCAGCGCATCGCTCATTTGGCCGACGGTCTCCAGCGATGTAGTGCTATGCGCCGCACCGATGGTGGCCGCGGTGGCAATCAGCACGGCTGCCATCACCATCTGCGTCAGAATCGCACCCAGCCCGGTGTCCAGTCGAGCGGCTGCGTAATGCGCCGGCTCCAGGCCTTTATCGGCAACGGCCGACTGCTGGTAGAACACCATCCAGGGCATGATCACCGCGCCGATATTGGCCGCGGCGAGATAGAGATACTCCGGGTTGGAGATCGGAATGCGCGCAGCACCTGCCGCCATCTCCGCCAGGTCCGGATGCGCCTTCCAGGCGACAACAAAGAACGCGAGCTCGAACAGCCCGACGATCATCGCCACCCGCTCCACCCGCCGGTATGAGCCGGTGAGCACCACCGCAAGCAGCGCCGCGGCCGCCATCGCCAGGCTCAGCGCGCGCGGAACGCCATACAGCTCGCCCACGCCAGCCACCCCGGAGAGCTCGGTCAGCAGCGCACCGGCGGTCGCCACCGCCAGACCGCCGACGGAGATCCAGGCCCACACCGGGCCGAAACTGTCGCGGATCAGCTCGCCATGGCCGCGCCCGGTGAAAATGCCGAGCCGCACCGTCAGCTCCTGCACCATGTAGAGGATGGGGATCAGCACCAGTTGCAGCGCCAGCAGCTGATAGCCCCACTGCACACCGGACTGCCCGGCCGTGATGATGCTGCCCACATCGGTGTCGGCCAGCATCACGACCAGGCCGGGGCCGAACACCGCCAGCATGTTGGCGCGGCCCAGCGGGTGGCGGCGCTTGAGGGTGACGACGGCGGGCTGCGGCACGGGGGTGGGCCTCTCGACGGACGTAGTTGCGAACGGTTCGCAAATCCTGGGTAGAGGATGCTGCCCGTCGCGTCAAATGCGGTGCCTTGATCTGGCGCAACACACGTCGCAAGAAGCGCCATGCCTGATCTTGTTCTGCACAACAGCTTCACCCGGCGGCGCGAGCGGTTCACCCCGATCGACCCGGCGCATGTGCGCATCTATGTCTGCGGCCCGACGGTGTATGACCTGGCGCATCTGGGCAACGCGCGCTCGGTGGTGGTGTTTGATACCATGGTGCGGCTGCTGCGGCATCTCTTCCCGCGCGTCACCTATGTCCGCAACATCACTGACGTGGACGACAAGATCAACGCCCGCGCGGCCGAGAGCGGCGAGGCGATCGGCGCCATCACCGCCCGTACCACCGCTGATTTCCACACCGACATGGCCGCCCTCGGCGCGCTGCCGCCCGATGTGGAGCCCCGCGCCACCGCCGAGATCGACGGCATGGTGGCGATGATCAGCCGGCTGATCGCCGGTGGACACGCCTACGAAGCCGCCGGCCACGTGCTGTTCTCGGTGCCCAGCTTTGCCGAATATGGCCGCCTCTCGGGCCGCACGCCCGACGAGTTGATCGCCGGCGCGCGCGTCGAGGTGGCGCCCTTCAAGCGCCATCCCGGCGATTTCGTGCTGTGGAAACCCTCCGACGCCGGCACCGCCGGCTGGGACAGCCCCTGGGGCCGTGGCCGGCCAGGCTGGCATATCGAGTGCTCCGCCATGTCCGCCCGCTATCTCGGCGCGGAATTCGACATCCATGGCGGCGGTGACGATCTGATTTTTCCGCATCATGAAAATGAGCGCGCCCAAAGCTGCTGCGCCTTCCCCGGCAGCCAGTTCGCGCGCACCTGGGTGCATAACGGCATGCTGCTGGTGAACGGGCAGAAGATGTCGAAGAGCCTGGGCAATTTCCGCACCGCGCGCGAGGTGCTGGAAGATGCGCCGGCCGAGGCAGTGCGGCTGCTCATGCTGAAGGCGCATTACCGCGCCACACTCGACTTCTCCGACAGCGCGCTTGCAGAGGCGCGCGGAGAAATGGACCGCTTCTATCGTGCGCTGGAAAAATTCGATGTGCCGGCTGGCGATGTCCCTGAGCCGGTGCTGGCCGCCCTATGCGAAGATCTGAACACACCGCTGGCGATCTCGGCGCTGCACGGGCTGGCCGACGCCGCGTTGGCAGGGGATGCCGGTGCCGCAGCCGGTCTCCGGGCGGCGGGCGATTTGCTTGGAATTTTCATGCATACGCCGGCAGAGTGGTTCCGAGGCGGTGACGACGAAGCCGAGATCGAGGCGCTGATCGCGCAACGGCTGGCCGCGCGCAAGGCGAAGGATTTCGCGCGCGCCGATGCAATTCGTGCAGAGCTTTTGGCGCAGGGTGTGATTCTTGAGGATGGGGCCGCGGGTACGACGTGGCGGCGGGGGTAAGGAAGGATGTTCTTTTTTGAAAAAAGGAACCAACAGACTTTTATGAGTCTGGCGCCGCGGGGGCGCGAGAGTCGAAACCATACAGCACCAAATGTAAAAAAGTTTTTTGGTTCTTTTTTTCAAAAAATAACGCCTTCTCTTGCGGTCTTCTTTTGATGACCGGCCGAGACGGCGGCGCCCCCATCGCGCCCATCGATCCCAGTCCGATCGTGATTCTGGTGCGTCCACAACTGGCCGATAACATCGGCTCGGTGGCACGAGCGATGGCCAATGGTGGATTGTTCCATCTGCGTCTTGTTGCCCCGCGTGATGGCTGGCCGCAGGATCGCGCCTGGCGGATGGCGTCCGGCGCGGATCGGATTCTTGAAGCCGCCACCGTCTATGATGACGTGCCAAGTGCGATCGCCGATCTGCATCACGTGATGGCCACGTGCCCCCGCCCGCGCCACGTCGTCAAGCCGGTGATGACGGCGCGCGGGGCCGCGATGGAATTGCGTGAGATATGCACACGTGGGTTGAAGACCGGCATCTTGTTCGGGCCGGAGCGCGCGGGGCTCGACAATGACGACATGGCCTGCGCCGACGCGCTGGTGCGCTACCCGCTGAACCCGGCCTTCATGTCGCTCAATTTGTCGCAGGCGGTGATGGTGATGGCCTATGAATGGTGGATGGCGATCGACGGCTCACCGCCGCGGGAATTGATGACCAACGAGACCCATGTGGCAACCAAGGGGGAGCTCGAGAATTTCCTCACCCATCTGATCGCCGAGCTGGATTCCTGCGGATTTCTCAGGAACTTGCCGAAGCGTCCAGGCATGGTGCGCAACATCCGCCACCTGTTCCAGCGCGGCGAGGTGACCGAGCAGGAGCTGCGCACGCTGCATGGCGTGGTGGCGGAACTGGCGCATGGCCGCCGGCAGAATGGCCGGATCGAGACCTAGCCAGGCCTACAGGGTGCTGGGGGCGAACAGCTCCTCGATGGTGAAGATCCGGCTGATCAGGCCCTGCTCGTACGTATAGCGAATCACCGTCTCGATGTTGCGGCGGTTGATCGGCGTCAGGCCATACGGCCAGGCATCGCCGCCGAACATCTGATGCTCCTCCTCCCACAACGCGCCGAACCAGGCGAGCGTGCCCACACGGGTATTGGAGAAATGGTGGTTGGATATTTTCTTTGATTCCTCGAAGGCGTTCATCAGGCTTGGCACGATCCATGGCTCGCGTGCCACCAGTTCGGTCGGCAGTGCGGTGATGTGCATGATCGGGAACAGACCCGTTTTGGCGAAATAGGAACGTTCGCGGATGGCGTAATCCGGGAACAGCCGGCCGATCCGCGGGTCGCCCTTGATCAGCGCCGGCGGTGTTTGCGGCGCGGAGACAGCATCGAGTTCGTCCTGCATCAGCATATCCACCACGCTGCGGCCGGGCGGGGCGCGCTCAATGCGCAGATCCGGGGGCGGGGTGAAGGGAATATCCTCCTCCCGTTCGACCACCCAGGTAACGGACCGCGTGGGCAGGCTGCCGTCGTCCTCCAGGATGCCGTGAATCCAGACATTGCTGGCGGCCTCCATGCTGGGGCAGCCGATGCGCCCGCCGACAAGCTGTTCCGGCGCGGTGATGCCGGAGGCCGGATTGATGAAGATGTTGCCGTGCCGGAACTTGCGAAACAGGAAGATCGGAATCGCCGTCAGCGCCACGCCCTGGTCGCGCGCCACCAGATAGGTGCAGACATTCAACTCGCACACATCAAAGGCGCGATCGATCACCATGGCGCGATGGCGCACCGGGTTGGTCATCTCCGGCTGGAACTCGAGCGTGATCCCTTCAGGCGCGATGGAGTGCTCCATCAGCGCGCGGATCGATTCGAACGGGTCGGCGGCGATTGTCAGCCTCAGCGGTGCCGGCATGGTCAGGCGCGCCGAAAGGTGAATTGCCGAAGCGTCGGGGTGGTGCCGAAATAGGCCACCTGAAAAGCGTCCTGATCCGGAAAATCCGGCGTCGGCATATGGCGATAGGCGTAGCCAAGCATGAGCATGTCGGTATCGAACGGATACGGATCGAGCGCGATCTGATCGCCTGGCAGAACAGTCATCGTCATGCGCACGCCGCTGCACCCATCGCCGGTGAAGTCCTGCGGCACCAGCTCGAACACCTCATCGCGCGGCTCGCGCACGCACAGCGCGAGCGACAGCAGATCCCAGAACTGCAGCAGCTGGTAATCGACATTGAAGCGCGCGCGATCCAGGCTGATGAGCTGGTCTTCCTGTGCCACCTCGCGCGCGGCCACGAATGCATCCAGCTTCGGATCATTGCGCACACGTGAGACCGAGACCGGCTGCTGCACCGCGCCGTAGCGCGAGCGATACAGCCCCGTGCGGTGGCGGCTGATCAGCAGGCCCGCATAGGGATCAATCCAGGTGAGCCAGTCGATCGCATTGCCGAATTCCGTAAGCTGCTCGTCGGTTGTCGGCACCTGGAAGAAATTCGGCGAGGTCTTCGCGGTCACATCATACAGCGGCGCGGCCTCGTAACGGTGCCAGCCATTGTCATGGAACATCGCCGCGCGGATCATTGAATCGCGTGGCGCCGGCGTGGCGAAGTTGGCATTGCCCCAGTGCGCGGCATACAGGCCCGACAGCTTCGCATGGTCGGTCTGGTTGATGAGGATCAGCGATCCATCTTCTGGTGACCGGACGATCATCGCACCCTCTCCCGCATGCCTCCGCATAGCTTCCGGCAGCGCAGGTGACGCGTCAATACGGCCATGAATCCGCGTCGGAAAATCGAAAAGGCCGACATATTGCCTTCACTTCGGGCAATCGAGGTCGGGTCGCGCGGACGTGGCGCGTCCCCGTCACAGCGACGGCATGGCATGGCGCTTGCTTTTTTCCTTCCGTGGCATTCATGCGGAACCAGACGCAGCGGGTCGAGATCGAAACGGGGGTGCCGACCCAACCGGCCGGCCCGATCCTGTCCGCACGCAATCTCACCAAGCTCTACAATGCCGGCACCGCGCGCGAAGTGGTCGCGCTCACCGATGTCAACTTCGACATCTTCCCGGGCGATCTGGTCTCCATCGTCGGCCCCAGCGGCTGCGGCAAATCCACCCTGCTGCGCGCGCTCGCCGGCCTGTCGCGGCCCACAGCCGGCAGCCTGCTGATCGATGGCGAGCCGCTCATCAATCCCGGCCCGAAGGCGGCAATGGTGTTCCAGCAGCCGGTCCTGCTGCCCTGGCGCACCATCCTCGACAACGTGATGCTGCCGATCGAGTTCCGCGAATTGCCGATCGCCAAGCACCGTGCCCACGCGCTTGACCTGCTCGCCGGCGTCGGGCTCGCCGGGTTCGAGGCGCGCTTTCCGCATGAACTCTCGGGCGGCATGCAGCAGCGCGCCGCCATCGTGCGGGCCCTGGTACAGGACCCGCAGATCCTGCTGATGGACGAGCCATTCGGCGCGCTCGACGCGATGACCCGCGAGCAGATGAACCTCGATGTGCTCAAGCTCTGGCAACAGACGGGCAAAACCATTGTGTTCGTCACCCACTCCATCACCGAGGCGATCTTTCTGTCCCAGCGCGTGTTCGTGATGACCGCGCGGCCAGGCCGGCTGGCGCGGGAGATCACCGTCGATCTGCCCTTCCCGCGTGGGCTCGATGTCATCAACACCGACGCGTTCGGTGTCTATGCCGGCGAGGTGCGGGCCTTGCTGCAGGCGAGATCGGAGATCTGATGAGCGGCATCGCCAATCATGTCGAGGTCGCGCCGCCCGGTGTGGCGCAGCCCGCGCGTGGCGGGCTGCCGATGCTGCTGCGGCGTGCGCCCGAGCGTATCGTCGCGCCGCTGATCGCACTGCTGCTGCTCGCCGCATGGGAATTCGCGACCCATGTGCTGGACGTGCCGGAATTCATCCTGCCGCAGCCCGAAGCGGTGTGGTCGGCGCTGATCGGCGGCCTGTCACACGGCGCCTTCGATCGCGGCGGTTATTGGTACCATGCGGGCATCACTGTCTATGAATCCGTCGCCGGGCTGGTCCTCGGCTCGGTGGTCGGCGCGGTGCTCGGTTTCGCCTTCGGCGCCTCGCGGGGGCTGGAGCGGAGTGTGTATCCCTTCATCATCGCATTTCAGGCCCTGCCGAAGGTGGCGCTGGCCCCGCTGCTGGTGATCTGGTTCGGGCTCGGCTTCAACGGCAAGATCTACATCACCGCGATCATCACCTTCTTCCCTGTGCTGATCGCGGCCCTCGCCGGCTCGCACGCGGTGGACCCTGACCGGCTCGATCTCGCCCGCTCCTGCAACGCCCGTCCGCTGCAGATCATGCGCAAGATCGTCATCCCCTCGGCCATGCCGTTCCTGTTCGCCGGGTTGAATGTCGCCTCCGCGCTGGCCGTTCTGGGTGCGATCGTCGGCGAGTTCGTCGGCGCCCGTGCAGGCCTCGGCATGCTGCTGATCCAGTATGACCAGGCGATGGAAATCGCACCCTTGTTCGCGATCCTGATCATCCTGGGCATCATCGGCTTCGCGCTGAACCAATCCGTCCGCATCGTCGAACGCCGCGTGTGCTTCTGGGCGCAGCGGCGCGACCTCACCTCCCTGTAGGAAATACCCCATGCGCTTTGGCACACGATTTCTCCTCGCCGTCTCCTGCCTGTTGCCCTCGCTTGCGGCCGGCGCTGCGGAGCTCACCAAGGTGACGTTCCTGCAGATGCACCCCGCGGTTGGGGTGGGCGAGGAGGTGTTCCTCTACGCCGTTCCGCAGCAGCTCGGATATTTCCGCGCCGAGGGGCTGGAGGTGGCGATCGAGGGTGTGTCGGGCGGTGGCCCGGCGGCGCAGGGGCTGCAGAGCGGCCAGGCCGAGTTCGCCACCACCATGCCGGAATCGGTGCTGCAGCTGCGCGAACAGGGTGGCGATCCGATCGTGTTCTACACGCTGAAGCAGAACACCGGCTCCATCGTCATCGTGCTGGAGAATTCAACGATCCGCACGCTCGCCGACCTGAAGGGCAAGTCGATCGGCGCCGCCGCCTTCGGCTCAGGCGGTGGGCTCGCGGTGAAGGACCAGCTGCTGCGCCTGGGCATCACGCCCGATCAATATTCCGCGGTCACCTCCGGCGTGAATGCCGCCGCCTTCACCGCGCTGCAGACCGGCCAGCTGGATGCGCTGACGGTGTGGGATGGCATGCGCGGGGCGATGGAGAACACCGGCATGAAGATCCGCGCCATCGAGATTCCCGATCAGAACAAGATCGCCGCGATGAGCTTCGCCACCACCGATCGCTTCATCGCCGCGCATCCGGAGGCGGTCGCCGGCATGTGCCGGGCGATCGCCAAGGGACTGCATTTCGCGCTGGCCAACCGCGATGCGGCGATCCGCCTGTTCTGGGCGCAATTCCCCACCACCAAGCCCGCCAATCTCGACACCGCCACCGCGATGAAGAACCAGCGCCACATCATGGATCGCTGGTTTGAGACCAGCGAGAAGGGCATTCCGCCGGGCAAGGAGACCGGGGCCATCAATCCGGCCGCCTGGGAGCTGACGCGGGAGATCTATGTGAAGTCCGGCGCGTTGAAGGGCACCAAGCCGGCCGAGGTTGGCTACACCACGAAGTTCACCGACAAGTGCAATGACTTCGACCACGCGGCGGTCGAGGCGCAGGCGATGGCGATGGCCAACTGAACGCCGTTAACCGCTGGCGGGCGCGCCGTCCGCCAGCTTGCGGGCGGTGCGCCGGGCCAGCACGATGCCGATCAGCCCGGCGACGGGCGCGGCCGGCAACACCAGCAGCCAGCCGGCCTCCACGCGATTGACCACCAGGCCGAGGCCGATGCCGAGCAGCAGGCCGCCGGTCAGTGAGCCGATCACCGCCGCGTTCAGCCCCAGCAGAATAATGTCACTGCGTTTGATCATGGGCGCGCACGTGGCAGGGCAGGGTTGGTTTGACAAGAGCCCCTCCCCCCGATAGAGCCACCGCATTGCCGGGAACGTGGACGTACCTCCGGGGTGCGCGCCCGTCCCACACGCTCGTGTGGGGCCTACCGGTGCAACAAGCCCGCATGAGGTTCATCAGGACCCGGCGGCACTGAAGAAGGAGAGGCGCATGACGAAGCGCGCCGAAAGCAAGTACAAGATCAACCGCCGCCTGGGTGTGAACCTGTGGGGCCGGTCGAAGTCGCCGGTGGTCAAGCGCGAATACGGCCCCGGCCAGCATGGCCAGCGCCGCAAGGGCAAGGTCAGCGACTTCGGCACCCAGCTGATGGCCAAGCAGAAGCTGAAAGGTTACTACGGTAACATCAGCGAGAAGCAGTTCCGCAAATATTACGAGGAGGCCGTGCGCCGCAAGGGCGACACCTCCGAGAACCTGATCGACCTGCTCGAGCGTCGTCTGGACGCGGTGGCGTATCGCATGAAGTTCGCGATCACCCCGTTCGCCGCCCGCCAGCTGGTCAATCACGGCCATCTCACCGTGAACGGCAAGAAGGTGAACATCTCCAGCTATCTGGTGAAGGATGGCGACGAGATCGAGGTTCGCGAGAAGTCCAAGCAGCTGGCGATGGTGCTCGATGCCTCGCAGAGCGCGGAGCGTGATGTGCCTGAGTATGTCGAGGTGGATCATCGCGCCATGAAGGGCCGCTTCATGCGCACCCCGAAGCTGTCGGACGTGCCGTATCCGGTCCAGATGGAACCGAACCTGGTCGTCGAGTTCTACTCGCGCTAAAAACTGTCGAGAACCCCGGCCGTCAGGCCGGGGTTTTTGTTTGCCCGTGACACCGCACGGTCTCGGGTTTCATAAGTTTTTTGGTTCTTTTTTTCAAAAAAGAACAAGTCTTCCTTAAAGGTTTTCCCAATGACCGACCTGGTCAGCGAAATCCAAAGACGCCGCACCTTCGCGATCATCTCCCACCCCGATGCCGGCAAAACCACGCTGACCGAACGCATCCTGCGCGCCGGTGGCGCGATCCAGCTGGCCGGTCAGGTGCGTGCTAAAGGCGAACGCCGCCGCACCCGGTCGGACTGGATGGGCATCGAACGCGAGCGCGGCATTTCCGTCGTCACCTCGGTGATG
>CAIVDX010000739.1 GCA_903904805.1 uncultured Rhodospirillales bacterium | reverse complement strand
TTGATCTCGCTGGTGGAGATCACCTGGATGTTGATGCCCTTCTCGGCGAGCACGCGAAACATCGTCCCGGCGATGCCGGCATGGCTGCGCATGCCCACACCCACGATGGAGATCTTCGCCACATCGGAATCCACCAGCACCTCGGCAAACCCGATCTCGTCATGCAGCGCGGAGATCGCCGCCTGCGCGCGCGGCAGATCGGCCCGCCCCACGGTGAAGGTCATGTCCGTCGTGCCATCGGCGGCCAGGTTCTGCACGATCATGTCCACATTGATGTTCTGCGCCGACAGCGGCACGAACACCGCCGCGGCCACGCCGGGCCGGTCCGGCACGCGGCGGATGGTCAGCTTGGCCTCGTCCCGCGAATAGGCGATGCCGGCGACTGCTTCTTTTTCCACGATCTCATCCTCGTCCACGACAAGAGTGCCAGGCCGGTCGGCGAAGCTCGACAGCACCTGCACCCGCACCCGTTCCTTCATCGCCAGCTCGACACTGCGCGTCTGCAGCACCTTCGCCCCCACCGAGGCGAGTTCCAGCATCTCCTCATAGGCGATGCGCTCGAGCTTGCGGGCCTTCGCCACGATGCGCGGGTCCGTCGTATAGACCCCGTCAACATCGGTATAGATGTCGCAGCGATCCGCCTTCAGCGCCGCCGCCAACGCCACCGCCGAGGTATCCGACCCGCCGCGGCCCAGCGTGGTGATGCGCCCGTCCGGGCCGATGCCCTGGAAGCCGGCCACCACCGGGATCTCGCCCGATTGCATCGCGGCCAGCATCGCCGCCCCGTCAATCGTGTCGATGCGCGCGCGCCCATGCGACGAATCCGTACGGATCGGCACCTGCCAGCCCGCCCAGGAGCGCGCCTTCTGCCCGATCACCTGCAGCGCGATCGCCAGCAGCCCGGTCGTCACCTGCACGCCGGTCGCCACCACCGCGTCATATTCGGCCTGGTCATGCAACGGCGACAGCTGCTGGCACCAGCCCACCAGCTGATTGGTGGTGCCGGCCATCGCCGAGACGACAACGGCGACCTCGTTGCCCGCGCGCACCTCGCGCTGAACAATATTGGCCACGTTGCGGATGCGATCGAGGTCGGCGACGGAGGTGCCGCCGAACTTCATCACGATGCGCGCCATAAAAACCTACTCCGTCAGGCGCCCCGCGCGTCCCGTCATGCTGCATCCCATCGTGCCGCGAACCATCAGGCTGCGCGAGCGACAGGCGCGGAGGCGTTCTTGCAATGCCGACTTGTGCGCCGGCGCGGGCGACCACATACCGGTGCGGCAGGAGGCAGGCAACATGCGGCACAAGAACGGCGGCGATGCACCCATCACAGATGACGCGACATCGGGCGACGCCCGCCTCGACGACGCAACCTTGGCGGCGGCGGAAATCGCCCGCTTCAACGCGCTGGCGGCGCAATGGTGGAACCCCGCCGGCCCGATGGCGCCGCTGCATGCGATGAACCCCGCCCGCATTGGCTGGATCACCCAGGCCATCGCCGCCCGCTTCGGCGCCGACGCCAAACCGGAGATTCTCGACATTGGCTGCGGCGCCGGCCTCGCCGCCGAGGCTCTGGCCCGCCGCGGCTTCCCGGTGCTCGGGGTGGACGCCGCCGAGGAACTCGTCGCGGTCGCCACCGAACATGCCGAAGGGCAGGGGCTGACACTCGGCTACCGCCACGCCCGCGCCGAGGAGCTGCTCGCCGAAGGCCGCCGCTTCATGGTGATCACCGCGCTCGAACTGATCGAGCACATCCCCGACCCCGGTGCGTTTCTGCGCACCCTCGCCAGCCTGCTCGCCCCCGGCGGGCAACTTTATGTCTCCACGCTGAACCGCACCCGTCGCGCCTGGCTGGTGGCGATCTTCGGCGCCGAATATGTCGCGCGCATGCTGCCGGTCGGCACCCATCAATGGCGCGCCTTCATCGCGCCGGCCGAACTGGCGGCGCTGGGCCGCGCGGCGGGGCTGCGCCTGGCGGACACCACCGGCCTGAACCCGGCCGGATCAGGCTGGCGCACTGGCGGCAGCCTCGCGGTGAACTATATCGCCCGGCTGGAGAACTGACCGGGCGGCGCCCAGACGGCGATTCCGCCACGCCCATCTTGCGGAAAAGCAACCCGCAACCTTATCCGGTCAAACTACAGCCGGAGAGTTCCTCATGCGCGATGTCGCCAAGCCCATCCTCGCCGTGCGCGTAACCGCCGGCCTGTTGGCCGGTCTGGCCTGGGCGGCGCCGTCCCACGCCACCGTGCAGAGCGCGACCTTCACCGAAGCCAGCTGCAGCGCCGGCATCACCTGCAGCAACACCGTCTATCTCAACCCCTCCATCGTCGGTGCCAACACCGGCTTCATCTCCGGCAGCATCGACGGGCTGAACCCCGCCACCGACAGCTTCACCACCGCCTTCACCAACTGGAACAACGCCCATGGTGACAGCTGGACACTGGTGAATGGCGGCGTCCTGCCGTTGAACCTGTCAGTGTCGATCAATGGTGGCCTGGGCACCAATGTCGGGGGCCTGGGCGACATCATCATCAGCATCGCCAACTACAGCCCCACCGGCGATGAGCCCTCTCTGAATCAGCTGGTCTGGGCGCAGGGCCTGGTCGCCAACTACACCCCCGCCCTCGGCCTGGTCGCCAGCCCGCAGGTCTCGCTCGACACCTACAGCTTCTCCAGCGGCTCGAGCGGCAGCAATGGCGCCTTCACCAACGCCTGCACCGCCCTTCCCGGCCAATCGCCCGGCGCGAACAACACCACGCCCTCCAGCTTCGGCCCCACCACCAGCTCGGGCGCCTATTGCGACCCGATCTACCCGTTCCAGTACGGCACCCGTCTGAACGGCAATGTTCTGGACGCCATCAGCCTCAGCACTGATTTTTTCTACGATGCCCCGGCCGGCCCCTGGCCCGATGCCGCCTTCCGCGCCATCGCGCTGCTGGCCACCGTCAGCTTCGACACCAACGCCGCCGGCGCGGTCACATCCGATGTGCTGACCGTCTATCAAGGCGTCAGCTACGGCTTCTCGCTCTCCGTGGCGGTGCCCGAGCCGCCGGCGCTGGCGGTGCTGGCGACCGCTCTGGTCGCCCTGTGCCGCCTGCGCCGACGGGGTGTGCCGGCCGGCTAGACCGTCACCGCGCGACGACGCAGCGCGGCCAGCCCGACCAGGCCGAGGCCGAGCACGGCAAAGCTCGCCGGCTCCGGCACGATCGGCGGCAGATCGACCGACACCGCGGTGAACGAGGCCGTGCCTGGATCATTGCCGACAAACAGCTTGATGGTGTCGCTGCCGGTGCCGACAAAGCTGCCGGTGAGCTCGGTCCAGGGCAGATTGGTGGTCGCCTGCGCGTTGCCGAAAGTGGCAAGCGGGGTGCCATCGATCGCCAGATAGCCGTTGGACTGGTCGCCCACGACCCAGGCCGACACCGCGTAGGTGGTGCCCGCGACGTCCAGGAAGGTCTGCGACAGGCCGACATTCGAATCGCCGACCGAGATCCAGCTGCTCGCACCGGTGTCGGCCAGCGCATTGCCGGTATTGCCGCCGCCGTCGCAGTTCCAGCCGCCGCCGGCCTTGCTCCAGCCGCTGATGCACGCGCTCGCGCTCGCACCGCTGAAGTCAGGATTGGTGATCAGGTTGGTGCTGTGCGCCGGCGCCGCGCCGGCTGCCAGCATGGCAACCAGGGCAAGCGAGGGCAGCACCCGCATGGAGGGGTGGGGAAGATAAGAGCGCACTGGGGCAGCCTTTCAAAAAATAATCACCAGCCTTTGGCTGAGGAAGGGCCCGTCCGTCTAAAAACATGCAGTTCGCCATAAAGACAGGAATCAATATTCCTGAATTTAATACATTGCTCAATCAAAAAATTGTATTTTTCAGAGATTGACGAGGAATCGCCAGAATCTGTCTCTATTGCGGCAATAAACTATCCGCGCCGCCGCGCCCGCATCATGCCGAAGCCGACCGCTCCGCTGAGCAGCAGCAACGCCGCGCCCGGCTCGGGGATCGTCGGCACCAGCGGATCGACGCTGAACCCCACATTGGTCATCAGCGCGCCATAGGACGAGACAAAATTCTGCACGCCGGGCGCGCCGGCAACGACGACCGCATCCGCGCCAAGGTCGCTGAACACCAGGGAGAAGCCCGGCGACTGGCTGCCGATCTCGGCGACATATTGGGCGCCGAACGCGTAATAGCGCGTCCCCGGCAGCTGCTCGAAGCGCAGATCGGCGATCGTGTCGGCCTGGCCCGGCACGTTGTAGAGAAAATTCAGCGCGGGCATCGCCACGTAGCCGTTGAATGTCGGCGCGGCGGAGAAGGTCAGGTCGATCGCGTCGATCGCGGTGAGGCTGGTCCCGCTGAAGCTATAGGTGAAGCTGCCGCTGACGCTCGCGCCGTCACCGAAGCCGGCATTGATGATCTCCATCACGCCGGTGCTGTCGGCATGGGCGGGGGCCTGACCCAGCAACAGGGCCGCAGCAATGATGAGGCAGCGAAGGGCGCGCACGATGGTCTCTTTCAGCCGATGGAACATGGAAGTGACGCGTCAGCCGGCAAGCCTTCCGGCACGTCGCGCCTGACGAGGCTGCTCATACGTCCAAAAAGCAGAGTATTATATAAATAAAATGTCCAAATTGGTCATCAGGTCGGGCGACAAACCCGCGCGCCTCACTGACGTTCGATGACAAACTGCGTCGCTTCCGCGCGATCAAGCAGCATGTATTACTCCGGCACCCCCGGGAACATCTCCCCCGGATCCAACGACAGCTCCTACTACGAGACCGCCATCCTCAGCGGCACGTTCACGCTCGGCACCGCCGAGTCGGTGCAGTTCACCCTGGGCTCCGACGACGACTCCTTCTTCTATGTCGACGGCAATCTCGTGTTGCAGGAGCCGGGCGTGCACGGAATGTCCGACGCCCACCCGAGCACCGGAACGCTGAGTGCCGGCACCCACACCATCGAGGTGTTCTTCGCTGACCGGCAGCACACCGGCGCGGGCCTGCATTTTGGCATCGACACGCTGGGCGTCATCGCGACCCCGGTGGCGCTGCCGGCCGACCCGGTGCCGCTCTCGCAGGTGCTCAGCAGCGACTCGGTCGACGTGCCGGAGCCCGGTTCGCTGCTGCTGCTCGGTGCCGGCATCGCCGGCCTCGCGCTGACACGCCGCCGCGGCGGTCGCCAAGCCTAAACGGCCCGGGGCGGTGTGCCGTGATGACACCGCGAAGTAAGGAGGGTTGGTGAGATGACTCGCAATGCGACTCTGTTGGCCGTCGTGCTCGCCCTTGCGTCGGCAGGGCTGAATGTCTTGGCTCACCCGTCATCGGCCCTGGCCGGGTCCGTCACCTATCTGGGCAGCGACACCCAGAACGCCACCGCGTGGCGGACCGCCTCCGCCACGAAAACCCTGCAGATCGATGGCAGCAATGTGTATGGGTCGCAGGGCTATGATGTCATGGGCAGCAGCATCGGGGCCCTTCTCTCCGTGCCGACCGGCCTCTCCATCACCCAAATGGCGCCCAACCAGTTCAATGGAAACGCCGGCTACCTCAACATCGACAATCCCGGCGGCGGTCAGATCAGAAGTGGCGTGCGGTATTTTAACCCCGTCACAACCGGCCAGATCGAGGATTATGTCGCCATCACATTCACCCATGCGGGCAGCTATACGTTTGGGATTTTTACCGACAATGCGGACTATGCTGGTATTTCGCCGAGCGACCTGCGCATTCAGCAGACCACCGGCGGCAGCGCTGACAGCGGGTTGATCGCAAACACGCCAACGCGCACCGGCGAATGGTACTTCTTCGATGTGACCGGCTCTGCCGGCGACGTGTTTACCGTGTCAGGAATCGCGGTTTCCAATCCTTCGGGAAGCGACGGAATCGGCATTCTGTCGATCGATGGCTACAGCACCATCGGTGGCAGTGTCATTCCCGAGCCAGGCTCGCTTGTGCTGCTCGCCGCCGGCGTCGCCGGCCTCACACTGGCCCGCCGTCGCCGCTCCGCCTGACCCCTTCCGCTTTTCCTTCAGTATCACGCCCGCCATCGCCCGAAACGGCGGTGGCGGGCGCTGTCGTGTCGGCCGCTCGGCGAGCCCAGGTCCTCGGTGGGGTGACCACCCAGCCGCCGTAAAAATTATCATGAAACGATAAAAATCCCATGCTATGAGACGACCATGTTATAACCTAAGGTTGTGGTCGTGCATCGGCAGATCGCCACCTGGTCGTGGGAGCGGGTATGATGAATCGGTGTGGGACGCGTGGTGCAGGCCGATGGGGCAGGCGCCTTGGGGTGGCAGGACTGATCGCGGCCATACTGGGTGCCGCACCCGCGCGCGCCACGGTCAATCTGGTCCAGAACGGCACCTTCACCGCCGTCACCAACGGCGCGCCGGCGGACTGGCAATGGACCCGCGCCAGCCTGTGGTTCTTCGCCGGTGTCGAGCCGGGCGGGCTGGGCGTGGGCAATGAGGCCCTCGCCGGCACCAACTTCTTCATGTTCGGCTCCGGCAACAACGACATTCTCAGCCAATATGTCGCCACCACGCCCGGCCAGACCTACGATTTCAGCTTCTTCCTCTCAGCCGCCGATGACGGCCCGAACGGCATGATCGCCAGCTTCGGCAACACCATCGTGCTGAACCAGCACAACCTCACCGCCAGCCGGAACGCCGCGAACGACCACTACACCGAATAGTCGTTCGACGTGACGGCCAGCGCCGCCTCCACCCTGATCAGCTTTGCCGGCTATGACGATCCCGCCTGGATCCAGCTCGATTCCGTAAGCCTGGTGCCGCTCACCACGATCAGCACCGGCGCCAGCCTGCAGCCCGCCATTCCCGAAACGCCAAGCTGGGAACTGGCGCTGCCGTCCCTCGCGCTGCTGGTTCTGCTGCGCCGCGCCCGCCGGGCCTATTGCCGCCGCGGATAGGCCACGCCGTAAACCCCAGCGCGGACCGCCAGGAACGGATCGTCCGAAGGCGCCCAGCCGGGCACCGACTTGTTGGGCAGGAAGCCGATCGACTTCTCCGCCGCCGCGTTGTCGGCCACCGCCCTGGTCACCACGATGCGGCCGAGCTCGACGGTCGGTCGGTCCGCTGGCCATTGCACGGTCGGGTCGGAGGTCACATCGCCGGGCTCGGCCACCTGCGCGATCAGGTGAAACCCGACCGGACCGGCGGCGACGCGCGTGCGGATGTCGTCAAGCAGCCCGTGCGGCGGGGCATCCTTGGCCTGTTCCGGGGTCAGCACCACCACGCCGGCCTCGGGCACCACGTGGAAGCGCACAAAATGCACAGCCCCCGCGGCGTTGGTGAAGCGATAAGCGTGGATCGCCCAATACTCCTCCGTCGCGTAGCTCGCCGGCATCGGCTTGGGAAAGGCCACGAAGGCGCGCGTCTCGGGATGCGCGGCGAGCCAGGCGGCAACCGGCTTCGGCTCCGGCGCCGTCGGGCCGCTGGCCATCACCGCCTGGTTGAACGCCACGAAATCAGCGGGCGTCCTGGTCGCGAAGATCGGCGAATTGATCGTCATCAGATCGACGCCCGCGCCATCGGCCGGCATAAAGCTCATCGCAAAACCGCGGACCGCCGAGCCGGGCGCGTTGTCCGGCCGGTCCGGATCGCCGCCGGTGTTGGAGAAGCGCATCACCAACGGCACCGCGCCGCCCTGCAGCACCGTCGCCGCGCTCAACGTCGCCGCGGCCGGGCTGGCGGTGAAACTGCCCTCGAACACCTGGCCGTTGATGTGGTTGATGCGCCGACCCGGTGTCGGGTGCGGCTGCTGCGCGGCGATCAGGTCATATAATTGCTCGGCGACAGGCCGATCCTGCGCCTGCGTGGCACACGGGACTGACAACAGCAGCAGGCCAGCGGCGATCAGGCGGTGCGACATCAGCGTTCCCCTATGTCCAACCGGTGACATGGGGGCGGCTCAGCCATTGCCAATCGGTGCACCCCATCTTTCACACCGAAGCCGCGCCGGATCAGGTCTCCGTCGCCAACTCCGGCCGCCAGCCGGTTTTGCCCTGGCCGCCGGTGCGCAGATTCAGGAACAGCACCAGCATCGCCAGCGCGCCGATCAGTGGGGCCAGCGCCATCAGCGCCAGCATCTGCGCCGGGCTCCAGCCCCAGGCCAACGTGGCACCGGTGATCAACGGCGCGACAACCTGCCCCGCGCGCCCCAGCCCCATCGCCCAGCCCACCCCGGTGGAGCGGATCGCCGTTGGATAGATCGCCGAGCAGATCACGATGGTGCTGGTCACGCCCAGACCGATCAACCCGTTGCACAACGCGCCGCACAGGCTCGCCATCGGCGCGTTGCCGGCGAAATAGCCCAGCCCCGCGGTGGCCAGCGCACCCCCCACCAGCGCCGGCACCGCGCCTTTGAGAATGCCCACCTTGTCGAGAATCTTGCCCGACAGCGAGTTGCCAATGAAGCCGCCCGCGCCCATCGCCGCGATCACGATCGAGGCGGTCGAGTGGTCCAGGCCGGACATGTTGATCAGCGTCGGCGCCCACAGCACCGCCACCGCCAGCGCGCCGAAGCCGACAAACTGCGCGATCCAGATCAGCGTGGTGCTGAAGGCGCGCCCCTCGGTGAACAGCCGAGCCACCGTCACACCGGTGATGTGCTCCTCCCGCGCGGTGAACACGATCCCGGCGCGTCCCAACTCGGGATACATCCGCATCATGATGCCGCGCACACGCTCTGCCGGCGCATTGCGCGCCATCAGGAAGCGCACCGATTCCGGCACCACCCGCAGCACCAGAGCCCCCACCAGGAACGGCAGGATGCCGCCGATCCAGAAGATCGTCGGCCAGCCGAGATGGCTCAGCACCCAGGCATTCACCATCCCGCCGATCATGCCGCCCAGCGGGTAGCAGGCCCACAGCAGCCCCACCAAAGTCGCGCGCAGACGCCGCGGCGAATATTCCGAGGTCAGCGTAATGAAACACGGCGTCGCCCCGCCCAGCCCAATGCCGGCGAGGAAACGAAACAGCAGCAGGGTGTAGTAGTCGCTCGCCCACGCGGTCAGCAGGGTGAACGCGCCGAAGGTGAAGGCCGCGATCGCCAGCAGCCGCCGCCGCCCGATGCGGTCGCCGATCGGTCCGAAGCTCAGCGCGCCCACCGCCGCCCCCAGCAGGGCGGCGGAGAACACCGGCCCGAAACTGCTCATCGGCAGCGCCAGGGATTTGGCGATCAGCGGCGCCGCAACGCCGATCGACTGGCTGTCCATGCCATCGAGCAGATTGACCAACCCGCAGATCGCAACGGTTGCGACCTGCAGCGTCGACATCGGCCGCTCATCGATCAGATCAGTGACATTGATTTTCTGCGTCATGTCCAGTCCCCCGCCTTGGGCAGAACTATCCGGCCTTATCGCGCGCCTGGCAACCGCGTGAACCCAGCAAGCAAACGTTTTTGGTTCTTTTTTTCAAAAAAGAACGCGCTTCCCTAAACCGGCAACCGCACCCGAGCCCGCAGCCCGCCCAGCGGCGACTCCTCCAGCAAAATCTCCCCGCCATGCGCCCGCACAATGTCGCGCGCGATGGTCAGCCCCAGCCCGGTGCCGCCCGACGGCCCGCGTTCGAAGGGTCGAAATACCGCCTCGCGCTGCTCCGGCGGGATGCCCGGCCCGTTATCATCCACCGTCACATAGACCGCGCCACCGGCATCCTGCGCCGAGAGAGCGATGCTGCGCGCATGCCGCCGCGCATTATCGACCAGGTTGGTGATCGCCCGGCGCATCGCGTCCACCCGCAATTTCAGCATCAGTTCCGGCGGCGCGTCGAGATCGATGCTCGCCCCGGCACGGCGCGCACGCACCGCGATATCGTTGAGCAGGGCAGAGAGGTCCGTCGCCTGCGCCTGCTCCGCCCCCTCGCCACGCGCGAACGAGAGATAGCCGCCGATCATTCGCTCCATCTCGTCGATGTCGGTCTCCATCGCCTCGATTTCGGCGACATCCTCCTCGTCATGCCGGGGCAGCACCGCCAGCGCGAGCCGCAGCCGGGTGAGCGGCGTGCGCAGGTCATGCGACACGCCCGCCAGCATCTCGGTGCGCTGGGCGAGAAAGCGCATCACCCGCTCGCGCATGCGGTTGAACGCCGCCGCCGCCTGGCGCACCTCGCTCGCCCCTTCCGGACGGATCGCGCCGACATCGCGGCCCATGCCGAACGCCTCGGCCGCCGCGGCCAGCCGGCGGATCGCGCGCACCTGATTGCGCATGAAGGCGGCGGCGATGGCGAACACCACGGCCGACGTGCCCAACAGCCAGAAAATGAAGAAATACACGGTGGAAATGTAAAGCCGCTTGCGCGGCGCCTCGATGTCGAGCACGCCTTGCGGCATCTGCACGCGGATCAGCACCGAACGGGGATCGCCGGCCCAGTCCCAGTCCATCGCATAAGGCCGGTGGATGCGCTCCTCGATCGCCGTCGCCAGATCGTCGTCGAACGGGCCGAGCACATTGACACGGCCCTGTTTCGGCAGTGTCGCGCCGGGCTCGAGGCGCATGGCGAGATCGAATTGGCTGGCGGCGCCCGAAAGCACCCAGTTGCGATCGTCCGGACCGGGAAATCTGTCGAGCAGCTCGATGGTGTAGCCGATTTCGCCGGCAATCGCATCGGCCATGCGGCGCGACAGCACATCCAGATGGCCACCGTAAAAAATGCGCAGTGCAACCAGCTGCAGCAGCACCAGCGGCAGCAGGATCATCAGCAGGCTGCGCCCAAGCAGCGAGCGGGGAACGAGCCTGCGCAGCAGCCGGTTCACCCACAGCGGGCCGCGCATTCTCAGCTGCCCGGCATCAGCATGTAGCCGCGCCCACGCACCGTGTGCAGAAAGCGCGGCTCGCGCGGGTCCGGTTCGAACTTGCGCCGCAGTCGGGTGATCTGCACATCGATCGCCCGCTCGGAGCTGTCATCCATGCCCATGCCGGCGGCCAGCGCCTCGCGTGAGAGAGTCTCGCCGGCATGCTCCGCCAAGGCGCTCAGCAGCGCCCGCTCGCCCGATGTCAGATGGATGGGGCCGGACGGGCCAAGCAACTCGGCGCGCGCGATGTCGAAGCTCAACGCGCCCAGCTTCAGCGGCATGGCGCTCACCGCTGCCACCTGCACCGGCGCCGCACGGCGCAGCATCGCGCGAATGCGCAGCGCCAGCTCGCGCGGCTCGAACGGCTTGGCCAGATAATCATCCGCCCCGGCCTCGAACCCGGCGATGCGATCCTCCGGCGCCCCACGCGCGGTCAGCAGCAAAATCGGCGGATCCGCGCGCTCCGCCCGCAAAGACTGGGTGAGCGACAGCCCGTCCTCGCTCGGCATCATCACATCCAGCACCAGCAGATCCGGATGCATCATCGCCAGATGCTCGCGCGCCTCCGCGGCCGACGCGGCGGCGGTCACCAGAAAGCCCTCCGACGACAGATAGCGGGAGAGCAAGCTGCGCAGCCGCGCATCGTCGTCCACCACGAGCACATGCGGGGTGTCCGGCATCGCGCTCAGGCCGGCCGGGCGCGCGGCTCCCGCGCCGCGGCCTCGGCCTCATCGAGAAAGGCGCGCGCCTCATCGTCCATGATGCCCCGCAGCACCTGCCGAAACCCCTCCACGGCACCGCCGCCGGCATCATGATAGGCCGCCACCAGCCGCTCCCGCTGCCGCTCGAACAGCCGCCGCTCCAGCGCCTGGCCCGATGGCGTCAGGCTCAGCAGACGCTGCCGCCGATCCTCCGGCCCCGGCACCTGCGCCACATAGCCGCTCTCCACCAGCACCGAGAGCACCCGCGCCAGCGACTGCTTGGTGATCCGCAGCAGGGCCAGCAGATCGGAGACGGTGATGCCCGGCCGCCGGCCGATGAAATGCAGCGCGCGATGATGCGCGCGCCCGAAGCCAAGCTCCTCAAGCACCACGTCGGCGGCATTGGTGAAATCACGATAGGCGAAGAACAGCATGTCCTGCGCCAGACGCATTTCGTCCTCGCGCAGGAACAGCAGGTTCGCACCCGCCTTGGTTCCCCCCGCCTGTGTGCCAACCTTCTGGTCAGCTGGGCCGAACGCGCCCTTGGTCACGTTGCCCTTCGTCTCGGACATGTCTGACATGGTGCCAGCATAAGACAGCGATATTGACTTAAATGCAAGTCCCTTCTATTTATCGCGTCCAACAGCAACAATCTTGCGCAGGGAGCCAGGTATGGCGCTCATTCCTTTCGATGACCGTGACGGCGTGATCTGGATGGACGGCAAGCTCGTCCCCTGGCGCGATGCCAAGATCCATGTCCTCACGCACGGCCTGCACTACGCCTCCTCGGTCTTCGAGGGCGAGCGCGCCTATGCCGGCAACATCTTCAAGCTGCGCGAACACACCGACCGGCTGATCAATTCCGGCAGGATCCTCGGCTTCGATCTGCCCTACACCGCCGACGAGATTGACGCCGCCTGCATCGAGGTCCTCGCCGCCAACAATCTGACGGACGCCTATGTCCGCCCGATCGCCTGGCGCGGCACCGAAATGCTCGCCGTCTCCGCGCAGCTCACCACCATCCATGTCGCCATTGCGTGCTGGGAATGGCCCAGCTATTTCGGCGCCGACAAGATGAAGGGCATCCGCCTGGGCTGGGCCCCCTGGAAGCGCCCCGCGCCAGACACCGCCCCCACCGCCGCCAAGGCCGCCGGCCTCTACATGATCGGCACCCTGTCCAAACACGCCGTCGAGGCCGAAGGCTGGACCGATGCGATGATGCTCGACTATCGCGGCCGCATCGCGGAATCCACCGGCGCCAACATCTTCTTCGTGTTCGACGGCGAAGTGCACACCCCGATCCCCGACTGCTTCCTCGATGGCATCACCCGCC
>CAIVDX010000738.1 GCA_903904805.1 uncultured Rhodospirillales bacterium | reverse complement strand
TTTGGTACTGTTACGTGGCGCTTGGGATACCAGAGGTATCCCATGTGCGGCATTGTTGTACCAAAGTTATAAAGGCTTTTTCAAAAAAGAAGTGCTTTTCATTTCGCTTCAAGATGGTGCGACGCCAAGGGGCGTCACACCATCGTCGCCGGGGATCAGCGCGTATAGCGAAACACCAACGACGTCTGCGCGAGAACCTTGCCGGCGACCGCGGTGGCCAGTTCCGCGCGGGTCAGGCCAGGCGCGAGCGTGCCGGGCGGGATCGAGAGGGCGAAGATCTGGATGGTGTAGTGGTGATACTGGCCACCGACCGGCGGGCAGGGGCCGAAATAGGTGGCGAGTTTGCGCATGTTGGATCCGCCGACGGCGATGCCTTCCTTGGTGCCGTCGCCGCGGGAGAGGTGGGTCATGGTGGCGGGATAGTCGTAGGAGACCCAGTGCGACACGCCGTTCATGCCCTGGCCGTCGGGGTCGAACATGGTGATGGCGAAGCTTTGGGTGCCGGCGGGGGCGTTTTTCCACAGCAGGGCGGGGGAGACGTTCTGGCCGCCGCATTCGCTGCCGTCGGCGGCTTTGCCGACACCGGCGTTCTCGGTCTTCATGATCGCGCCGTCATGCAGGTCGGGCGAGACCAGGGTGAAGGCGGTGGGCTTGGGGGTGCCGCCGGCGAGGGCGGTGAGCGGGGCGAGCAGCAGCAGGGCGGTCAAAGCGTGCTTCATGGTCGTGGTCCTTACTTCAGTTGATCGGCGACGGCGGAAATGCCCTCGCGGCCGCAGAGTTCGTCATTTTCGGCACCGGGCGAGCCGGAGATGCCGATCGATCCGATGGTGGTGTCGCCGGCCTT
Source organism: uncultured Rhodospirillales bacterium (assembly GCA_903904805.1). Lineage (GTDB taxonomy): Bacteria > Pseudomonadota > Alphaproteobacteria > Acetobacterales > Acetobacteraceae > CAIVDX01. Next base: position 833 of record CAIVDX010000738.1, on the reverse strand, counting down.
GATCGGCAGGCCGCCGCCGCCGGTGGTGACGCGGGGCAGGCTGGCCTGGGCGGCGCGGCCGGGGTTTTTCGCCAGCAGTTCGCCGAATTCGCCCGAGGGCATCTTGAAGGTGAGTGCCGAGAAGGCCTTGCGGTCGCTGAAGCTGTAGGTGTGCGGGCTGGCGTTGTCGGTGTGGACGAACACCAGGGTCTCGCCGGTGCGGTCGAGCACCCGGATGGAGGTGTTCCAGCCGTGCGACTGCACGCAGGCCAGGGCCTTGCCGGCGATGGCCCAGGCGGCGGTGGTGGAGAGGTTTTTCTGGGTGATGACGGCCTGGCCGTGGGCCAGCATGGGTGTGCTGGCAAGCAGCAGGGCGGCGAGTGTTCGTTTCATGGTGGCTCCCCCCATTGATGCCGGTGCAGCATTGGGTGGAGCCTAGGACGAAAGCGCGGCGGAATGGAACTACCCGGCGGGGCGCCAGTAGGTGTCGATGGTGATCGAGCCGCCGGCGGCGCGGGAGACGCAGGCGCAGATCTGGTGGCCGTGGGCACGCTGCTCGGGGCTGAAGAACATGTCGCGATGCTCGATCGCGCTGTCGCAGCCGAGCACCTCGACGGCGCACAGGCCGCATTCGCCGCGGCGGCAGTCCGACAGCATCTCCACGCCGGCCTGTTCGAGGGCGTCGAGCATGGAGGCGTCGGCGGGGACGAGGATTTCGCGGCCCAAGGCGGGGAGTTTGACAGTGAAGGGTTGGGCGCCGGCGCCGGTGCCGCCGAAGGTTTCCAGGCGCATGCGGTCGGCGGGGCGGCCGGCGGCGGCCCAGGCGGCGCGGGCGGCCTCCATCATGCCGGTGG
>CAIVDX010000737.1 GCA_903904805.1 uncultured Rhodospirillales bacterium | reverse complement strand
CTCGCGCCGCTCGGCGTGAACTGGAGCTGCAACAGCCGCGCCAACCTCGACTACGACACGATCAAGTCCTTCCAGGATTCCGGGCTGCGGCTGTTCCTGGTCGGCTACGAAAGCGGCAACGAGCAGATTCTCAAGAACATCAAGAAAGGCGTGACGATCGAGGAGATGCGCCGCTTTACCAAAGCGTGCCACCAGGCCGGCGTGGTCGTTCACGGCACTTTCATCCTCGGCCTGCCGGGCGAGACGAAAGAGACCATCCAGGAAACCATCCGCTTCGCCACAGAAATAAACCCGCACACGCTTCAGGTCTCGCTGGCCGCGCCCTATCCCGGCACCTATCTGTATCGTCAGGCGGTGGAGACTGGCTGGCTCGATGCCGAGCATGCCGAGCTGGTGGATGAGAGCGGCATCCAGATCGCCCCACTGCATTATCCGCATCTCTCGCACGCTGAAATCTTCGACAGCGTCGAGGTGTTTTATCGCCGCTTCTATTTCCGCGCGCCCAAGATCGCGGCGATCGTCAGCGAGATGCTGCGCAGCCCCACCATGATGAAACGCCGGCTGCGCGAGGGTGTGGAGTTCTTCCAGTTCCTGCGCGACCGCAACGGGCATGCCGCGTAGCCGGGCCGCTCAGCGCTCGCGCTCGCCCGCCGACCAGCTGCCGGCGAACGGCAATCCGCCGCGATAGCCGTTCAGCAGATAGACATGGAATGTCTCGATCGGATCGCCGCCTCGCGTGCGCACCAGATTCGGCAATGGCGTGATCGCGTTGAAATAGGGGCGCATGCGCTCGACCGCGTCGCGATCCGCCGCGGCCACATACAGGCCGGGTGCATCGGCGAGCATCGCCTGATCGACCGGCGCCTCGTCGCCATAACGGATCGCCTCGGAGGCCTGAAACACCGTCGGCCCTTCCGGCAGATAATAGCGCAGGATCGCGGTCGGCACATATTCGCTGGTGGCGATATAGCCGGCCTGCTGCGCGGCCGCCGCTGCGCGCGCATCACGCGCCAATTCGCCCCAGCCGGAGAAGATCGCCATCGGATCGCCCGCGGCGACCACTGGCACAACGGTCAGCGTCATCTGCAGGTACAACGCGGCTGTCATCACGATGCCCAGCCAGGGGGCGGCGCAGAATGAGCGGCGCAGCCAGGCCGGCGCACCCCGCGCCTCGGCACGCGCCGCGAACAAAGCCACACCGGCGATGATGGCGGTCGGATAGGCCGAGCTCGGCCATTGCGTCTTCACGATGTCGGTCAGCGCGTGGAACAGGAAGAACAGCAATGTCGGCGCGGAGGTCAGCCCCAGCAGCAGCCAGTTCGACCGCCCCTCGCGCAGGCCCCGCCAGAGCGCCACGCCGCAGCCGGCCAGCGCGAACAGATAGATCAGCGGCGAGACGAACGCCGCCTGCACGCCCAGATAGGCGCCCACATTCGCCAGACCCGCCTCCGGCACCGTGTTCAGCACGCGGCCGAACTGTTTGCCGAACGACACCCAGCCATTCTGCGCGTTCCACACCAGCACCGGGCTGAACACCGCCACGCTCAGCAAAGCGGCAAGGTAGGGCTCCCGCCGGCGCAGCCACACCCGCATGTCGGCGGCCAACAGCACCCACGCGCCGGCTCCGGCGATCAGGAACACGCCATTATATTTGCTCAGCATGGTCAGGCCGAAACCGATGCCTACCAGATACCACCAGGCCCCGTGGCCGGTGCGCCAGACCTGCGCCAGCGCGTAGCAGGAGAGCACCCAGAACAGGATCGAGGGCGTGTCAGGAAAGATGATGACGGAGAAAAACCCGGTATGCGGCATCACGCTGAACCAGAGCAGGCTCAGCGTCGCCACCCGTCGGTCATCGAACAGGGCAAGGGCGAGCAGATAGACCAGGCCCGAGGCCGCCACCATCGCGCCGATCGCCACCGCGCGCAGCCCGAGGGGGCCATCACCGAACAACGCGGTGCCGAGGCGGATCGCATAGGCCACCATCGGTGGATGGTCATAGAAGCTCAGCGAGAGATGGCGCGACCACTGCCAATAATAGGTCACATCCCAAACCAGCCCGAGCCCGGCGGCGACCCAGACGCGCGCGCCCACCAGCAGCGCCAGCACCAGCACGATGTTGGACGCCCCGCTGAACGCCCAGGCTCGCTGGCCGCGCTGGTGCCACGCAGCGTCGACGGCCTGTTGATAGCCAAGTGATTGGCCGCCCTGATCCATACCCTGCCAAGACCTGTGGAGAGGCCGCTCACCGCAGCCAACTCCGGGTCACCTATGCGTGATCGAGCGCATTTGCAACGCCGGGCCGGGCCAGACGCGCCGGCTCGTCCCGCGACTGCCCCTCCAGCATGGCGAACAGCGTCTGCATGTCCCGCCGTCCACCGCCCGCGCTGACCGCCGCGCGCACATAGCGCGCGGTCACGTCGGCGAGCGGGGTGGCCGCGTCGCATTGCCGCGCGAGATCCTCGATCAGGCCGAAATATTTCACGAACACCCCCATCTCGCCGGCAACGATGCTGTCGAACTCCCGCCGTGCCATCGCCCCGGCATAGTTCGATAACGCCGCCGAACCACCCGCGCCACGCGGCAGCAGGTCCGCCAGAACCGCCGGGTCGATCCCCGCCTTCACCCCCAACGCCATCGCCTCGGCGGCGGCCAGCGCATGCACGCCGACCAACAGATTATTCACCGTTTTTACCTTCAGCGAGGCGCCGAACGGCCCGACATACACGCAGGTGTCGGTGATCGCCTCAAGCAATCCCCTGTGCTGCTCGGCAAGATCCCGGTCGCCACCCAGAAAGATCACCGCCTCCCGCGCCACCACCGAGCGCCCGGCCGAGCGGGCGGTGATCTCGCAATCCAGCAGCGCGGCACCCCGTCCGACGACCGCGTCGCGCAGCCGAACCTTGTCGGCCAGCGCGTAGCTGGCCAGCTCGATCACCACCGCGCCCTCGGCCAGACCGGCTGCCACGCCCTCCGGCCCGTAGAATGCGCTCTCCAATGCCGCGGCCACCGGCAGGCAGTGGATGATCACCCGGCAGCGCGCGGCCACCTCGGCGGCCGAGGCGGCGGCACGCCCTCCCGCGGCGACGAACGCCTCCATCCCGGTCAGGCTGAAGCCGACCACATCCCAACCGCGCTCGATCAGATTGCAGGCCGCCGGCAGCCCGATATTGCCCAATCCGATGAAGCCGACCGGCGCGTGCGAGCCCATGGGGCGTTCCTCCTGCGGTGTTTTGACCATTGCGCGCACGCGCCGGCGGCAGGGTCAACATTGCCCTCCACCGACCGCCGGGCCAGGATGGGCGCAACCAAAAGCCGGAGGAAATCGATGCGCGCCGCACTGCTCGCCCTGTTCTGTTGCCTGGCGGTCCCCGCCGCCGCCGCCGACAAGCTGCGTGTCACCATCATCCCCATCGTCGACACGCTGCCGGCCTTCCTCGCCGTCGATGCCGGCCTGTTCGCCAAGCGCGACCTGGATGTGACGCTGATCCCCGCGGCGAACCAGACCATCGTGCTGGGCTCGCTGGTCTCCAACTCCGCCGAGATCGGCAACTCCATTCCGCCCACCGTGCTGCAGGGCCGCGAGGCCGGGATCGACACGGTGATCGTGGCGAACGCGGCCAACTTCCCCTATCCGGAGCCGCTGCATGTCGGCGTGCTCGCCCGCACCGGCTCGAACATCCATGCCGCCGCCGACCTCGCCGGCAAGAAGATCGCCGTGCTCGGCACCAACGGCTACCACATGGTGCTCACCAAGCGCTGGCTGGAGGAGAAGGGCGTTGATTCCAGCAAGATCAGCTGGACCGAGGTCGGCTTCGCGCAGATGGGCGACGTGATGCGCACCGGCCAGATCGATGCCGCCGTGTCGATCGACCCGTTCTACAACCGTATCATCGCGTCCGGCGTGGGCTATGTGTTCGACAATTTCATCGCCACCGTGCCCAATGGCGTGCTGATCGATTTCTACGTCGCCGAGCGCGGCTGGGCCGCCGCCCACAAGGACATTGTCAACCGCTTCCACGATGCCCTGACCGAGGCCGCGGCGCTGATCAAGACCGACGATGCCGCCGCCCGCGCCTCGCTGGCCAAATGGACCAAGCAGCCGCCGGACGTGGTGGCGCACACCTCGCTGCCCGATTTCAACATGAAGCTGGAACCCAGCCAGATGCAGTTCTGGATCGACCTGGCCAAGCACCAGGGGCTGATCACCGGCACCTACGACGCGGCGAGTTTCCTCTACCAGCCCTGAACCGCCGGTTCACACGCTGGCAACCACACGCCGCATCAGCGCGCGCATCTCAGCCGCCTGATCCGCGCCAAGGGCCAGTTCAACCGCCTGCTGCGCCTGGTGCCAGTGCGGGATCGCCGCCGCCAGTCGCGCCTCACCCGACGCGGTGAGCTGCAGGCGGCGCGTGCGCGCATCGCTGCCCGCCACCACGGCGATCAGCCCGTCGCGCTCGAGCGGGCGCAGGCCACGACCCAGCGCGGTGCGCTCCATCACCATCAGTCCAGCGAGCGCGTTGATGGTCAGCGGTCCGTGGCGCTTGATCTTCGCCAGCAGCGAATATTGGGTTCCGCGCAGCCCCACCGCGGCGAGATGGCTGGCATAGATCTGGCTGACATGCCGCGCGGCCTGGCGCAGCGCGAGGCAGTTGCAGCAATCCTGGGCGGGCAGGTCGTCATTCATGATCCTTGGCCCTCGCGATGCACCGCCGAGCGGGCTTGCAGATAAGTGCATATGCCCCTATTTCGGTCAAGAAAAAGGTGCATATGCACCCGAACGCAGGAGCCAGCCATGGACGCCCGCACCCGCACGCTGCTGGAGGCGCCGATCGCGCGGACCATGCTGCGTCTGGCCATCCCCAATGTCATTGTCATGGTCGTGCAGGCCTCGATCGGGCTGATCGAAACCTATTTCGTCGCCCAACTCGGGCTCGATGCGCTGGCCGGCATGGCGTTGGTGTTTCCGCTGTTCATGTTGCTGCAGATGGTCTCCGCCGGCGCGATGGGCGGCGGCATCCTCTCGGCGATCGCCCGCGCGCTGGGCTCTGGGCGGCACGCGTTGGCCAACACGCTGGTCTGGACAGCGATCGCGATCACCCTGGTGCTCGGCGGCCTCACCAGTTTGGCGATGCTGACCTTCGGGCCGCGTCTCTACGCGCTGATGGGCGGCACCGAAGGCTCACTTGCCGCCGCGGTGACCTACTCGACCGTGGTGTTCGCTGGCGCGATCCCCGCATGGCTGTTCAACTCGATGGCGGCGATCATCCGCGGCACCGGCAACATGGTGTTTCCGGCCACCGTCACCACGCTGGGCGCGCTGGTTCTGATCCCGCTCTCGCCGATGCTGATCTTTGGGCTCGGCCCGTTCCCCCAGCTTGGGATTGTCGGCGGCGCGAGCGCGGTGGTTGCCTATTACGTGATCGGCTGCGCGGTCTATGCCTGGTTCATCTGGTCGGGCCGTGGCGTGCTGAAGCCGCACAGGCTGCCGCCGCGGCTGGCCTGGGCACCGATGCGTGAGATCCTGCGCGTGGGCGCGATCTCCTCCATCGTGTCGCTGTCCACCAATGTGGCGATCGCCACCGCAACCGGCCTCGCCGGGCTGGTGGGTCCGGCCGCGGTGGCCGGCTACGGCACCGGCGTGCGGCTGGAATATCTGCTGGTCCCGCTGGTGTTCGGCATCGGCGCGCCCTGTTCGGCGATGGTGGGCACCTGCATCGGCGCCGGCAATGACCGGCGCGCGGCACGGGTGGCCTGGACCGGCGCGCTGATCGCCGGCGGCATCACCGAGTTGATCGGCCTGCTGGCGGCGGGCTTCCCGAACCATTGGTTGGCTTTGTTCGGCGACGATCCGCAGATGCTGGCGGCGGGCGCGCAATATCTGCGCATTGTCGGCCCCAGCTATGGCTTCTTCGGCGCCGGTCTGGCGCTGTATTTCGCCTCGCAGGGAGCCGGCAAGGTTGGCTGGGTGATGGTGGTGGCGATCGCGCGCGTGGCGCTGGCGGCCGGCGGCGGCTGGTTGGCATTGCGGGCGGTGGGCGGCAGTGCCGGCCTGTTCGTCGCGCAGGCCGCTGCCCTTGTGCTGTATGGGCTCGGCAATGCCACCGTGGTCGCGCTGCGCCGACCCCGAGGCGCTCGGATGGGCCAGCCCGTTCAATCGACTTAGTCGATCAATCCAATCACTATTATCCGTTTTCCTGTTTTGTGCGGTGCAGCTAAATCCTGCCTCGCCATCACGGCACCGTAGGCGGCCACCCCGGCCGTCATCGCCGCACAGACCGGAGAACGACATGTCCCTGATCAACACCGAGGTGAAGCCTTTCAAGGCCACCGCATTCAAGAACGGCAAGTTCATCGAAGTGACCGACGCCGACCTCAAGGGCGGCTGGTCGGTGGTGTTCTTCTACCCCGCCGATTTCACCTTCGTCTGCCCGACCGAGCTGGAGGATCTGCAGGACAGCTACGCCGCCTTCCAGAAGATCGGCGTCGAGCTGTTCGCCGTCTCGACCGACACCCATTTCAGCCACAAGGCCTGGCATGACACCTCGCCGGCGATCAGCAAGATCACCTACGCGATGATCGGCGACCCCACCGGCACCATCAGCCGCAACTTCGATGTCTATATCGAGGCGGTGGGCCTGGCCGATCGCGGCACCTTCGTGATCGACCCCGCCGGCAAGATCCAGATCATCGAGCTGAACGCCGAGGGCGTCGGCCGCGATGCATCGGAGCTGCTGCGCAAGGTGAAGGCCGCGCAGTATATCGCCGCGCACCCCGGCGAGGCCTGCCCGGCGAAGTGGAAAGAGGGTGAGGCCACGCTCGCCCCCTCGCTCGACCTGGTCGGCAAGATCTAAGACCACGCCTGACACCTTCGATACCGCCCCCGGGGACAGCATCTCCGGGGGCACCCGAAATTCGACCGCAGGAGCCTCGCCATGTTGGATGCATCCATCAAAACCCAGCTGAAGGCCTATTTCGAGCGCATCACCCAGCCGATCACGCTGATCGCCAGCCTGGATGAGGGTGCCAAATCCCAGGAGATGCTGGGCCTGCTGGAAGACATCGCCGCCTTGTCCGACAAGATCAGCCTCGATCTCACCGGCACCGATGCACGCCGCCCCGCCTTCGCGATCCGCCGCGATGGCGCCAGCAACGAAGTGCATTTCGCCGGCCTGCCGATGGGCCATGAATTCAACTCGCTGATCCTCGCGCTGCTGCAGATCGGCGGCCATTCCAGCAAGGAAGGCCGCGACATTCTGGAAGCGATCGCCGCGTTGGATGGTGAGTTCCGCTTTGAGACCTATTTCTCGCTCTCCTGCCACAACTGCCCGGATGTGGTGCAGGCGATCAATCTGATGGCCGCGATCAATCCGAAGATCCAGCACGTGGCCATCGATGGCGGGCTGTTTCCGACCGAGATCGAATCGCGTGAGATCATGTCGGTGCCTGCCGTTTTCCTCAATGGCGAACTCTTCGGCTCCGGCCGCATGGAGCTAGCGCAGATCGTCGCCAAGCTCGACACCGGAGCGGCGAAGCGCGCGGCCGCCACCTTGTCGGCGAAGCCGCCCTACGATGTTCTGGTGGTCGGCGGCGGTCCCGCGGGTGCCGCGGCCTCGGTCTATGCCGCGCGCAAAGGCATCCGCACCGGCATCGTCGCCGAGCGCTTCGGCGGCCAGGTGGTGGACACGCTGGGGATCGAGAATTTCATCTCCGTGCAGCACACCGAGGGCCCGAAGCTGGTCGCCGCGATGGAGGCGCATGCGCGGGAATATGATGTGGAGATCAACAATCTTCAGACCGTGACCGGCCTGGTGCCGGCCACCACCGAAGGCGGCCTGACCGAGGTGACGCTCGCCAATGGCGGCAGCCTGAAAGCCCGCACGGTGATCCTCTCCACCGGCGCGCGCTGGCGCCAGATGAACGTGCCGGGCGAGGCGGAATATCGCAACAAGGGTGTCGCCTACTGCCCGCATTGCGACGGGCCGCTGTTCAAGGGCAAGCGCGTCGCGGTGATCGGCGGCGGCAATTCCGGCGTTGAAGCCGCCATCGATCTCGCCGGCCTCGTGTCCCACGTCACGCTGATCGAGTTCGACAGCAAGCTGCGCGCCGACGCGGTGCTGCAGGACCGTCTGCGCGCGCTGCCCAACGTCAGCATCCTCACCTCGGCCCTGTCCACTGAGGTGCATGGCGACGGCGGCAAGGTTGTTGGCCTGTCCTACAAGGACCGCACGACGGAGCAGATGCATCGCCTCGACCTGGAGGGCATCTTCGTGCAGATCGGTCTCGTGCCGAATACGGAATGGCTGAAGGGCACACTGGCTCTCAGCCCGCGCGGCGAGATCGAGGTGGACGCACGAGGCGCGACCTCCCTCCCCGGCATCTTCGCCGCCGGGGACGCGACCACAACGCCCTTCAAGCAAATCGTCATCGCCATGGGCGACGGCGCGAAAGCAGCCCTCTCCGCCTTCGACCACCTGATCCGCACAGTGCCAGAGCAGACCGCAATGGCGGCCTGACAGGGCCACTCCCGCTGATGCGAACGGGACGGATTCACTGAAGTTTTTTGCTTCTTTTCTGAAAAAGAGGCAAAAAACTTCTGTGAGTCTGCTGCCCCGCCGCCGGTGGGCGCTTCACTGATAGGCTGATGGAGCTTCGAACTTTCCGATCAGTGAAGCCAGGCGTAGGGCGCGCCGATCGGTACAGGCCGGGGTGATCAGCTGCGCGCCGATTGGCAGGCCGGAGGGGTCCTGGCCGATCGGCATCGTCGTCGCCGGCAGGCCTGACACGGTGGGAATGCCCAGCCAGAATTACGCATCCGCGGCCGGGGCGGGTGCGCCGTTCACCATCATGCGTTGCTGCTCCTTGGGAATTCCCGAGATATGCGGAAATGCCGTGAACGGTGCCGCGGGGCAGATCAGCGCATCATACTCGCCAAACCAGCCACGCCAGGCCTGCTGCAGCCGGTGCCGGCGCCCATCCGCCTTCAGCCAGTCGGCATGGCGCTGGGTGAGATAGCGCAGCATCAGCGCGCCATAACTCTCATCCGCCGGATCAAGCGCGTCGGCCTTGGCGATTGCCTCCGCCAGCCCCGCATCATCCAGCCGCGCCGCGGTGGCACCGCGCAGAAGCTGCAGATACAACCTGTAGATATCCCGAGACGGCAGCGGCAGCGCGGGATCGCGCGTGACGATCGCCCCCGCATCGGCCAACCGCGCGGCCAGCCTGGTGAGCGCGCCGGAGATCGCGCAATCCACCGGAAATGATGCGTCGTCGCTCAGCACGGCGATGCGCGCACCGACCAGGCTGGTGCGGCTTTCCAACTGCAGATCCAAACGCCAGGGCGTGCCACTTGCCTCGTCCGCGCCAGCGAGAATCGCGAATGCCAGCTCCAGATCCGCCCCGCTGCGTGCCAGCGGACCCGCGACCGTGAGATCCGCCGGCCCGGCATCCGGATTGAGCCCGTGGCCGCGCATCGGGATCAGACCTGGGGTGGGCTTGTGGCCGAACACCCCGCAGAAATGTGCCGGCATGCGGATCGACCCGCCAATATCGCTGCCGACCTCCAAAGCGGTCAGCCCCGCCGCCAGGGCCGCCGCCGCGCCGCCCGATGAACCACCGGCCGAGCGCGTGAGATCATAGGGGTTATGGGTGCGCCCATGGATCGGGTTGTTGCTCTGCCAGTCCGCCAGCGCCACCGGCACATTGCTCTTGCCCATCACGATCGCGCCCGCCGCGCGCAGCCGCGCCACCACAACGCTATCGGCTGCGGCGACATGCCCCACCCGGCGCTCATGGCCCAGCGTGGTCGGCAGGCCCGCCACATCGAAGCTTTCCTTCACGGTGATCGGCACGCCGTGCAGCGGCCCGAGCGGAGCGCCGGCAGCGCGCGCGAAATCGGCCTGCTCGGCCTCGGCGACGGCCGCCTCCAGCCGCGGCACGACGATCGCATTGAGAACGGGGTTGTGCAGTGCAATACGGCCGGCATATGCCTGTAACGCATCGGTCGCACTCACCTCGCCGCGCGCGATCCGCGCGGCGAGGGTCGTCGCATCGAGACTATGGATATTCATCGCAGGCTCCGGCTTGCCGCATGTCGAAGGAAACCAAGCATGATCCAGCTGCGCCGTCTGGTCGAGACAACCGCCCTCCTCGCCACGCTCGCGCTGGCCGCGCCGGCCGGTGCGGAGACGGTTGTGAAGATCGCCTCAGCCCAGCGCTCGGTCGGCTCGCTGCCCATCGTGGTCGCGCAGCAGCGCGGGCTATTCGCGAAATACGGCGTCTCCATCGACATCATCGACTTCAATGGCGGCGGCCCCGCGGTGCAGGCGCTGGCCAGCGGCAGCACCGATGCCTGCCTGTGCGCCGCCGACCATGCTGTGCGCCTGGCCAGCCGCGGCCTGGGCGGCGCGGTGCTCGTCGCGCTCAGCGAAACCCACGGCTACGCGCTGCTGGAAAAGGGCGACGGCCCCTATACCGGCATCGCCAGCCTGAAGGGCCAGCGCGTCGGCATCACCTCGCCCGGTGCGCTGACCGACAACACCGTGCGCTGGGCCTTCAAAAAGATCGGCATCAACCCCGACACCGACGTGGAGCTGATCGCCGCCGGCACCGGCGGCTCGATGCGCGCGGCGGTGGATCGCGGCGCCGTCGCGGCGGGCATGTTCACCACGCCCGACACCCAGTCGCTGCTGGCGATGGACGGCAAATACAAGGTCGTCGAGGATTTCCGCCAGCTGAAATACCCCGCCCTTGATGTGGTGGTGATCGGCGCCTGGCTGAAGGCCAACGATGCCGCCGCGCACGGCTTCGCCCATGCGATCGTCGATGCCGAGAAGCTGATCCAGACCGATCCGGCCGCCCTGCGCGCCGCCATCAAGGAGTATTTCCCCACCTTCACGCCCGAACTCAGCGAGCAGATCGCCCGCGAGCAGACCGAGATGGGCACCTCGAAGGACGGCGTGGTGTCGAAGGAAGGCTACGACAATCTGATCGGCGTGCTGGCCATCGCCGACCCCTCGGTGAAGCCGCAGCCCTATGAGACCGTGGTGCTGACGAAATATCTGCCCTGATGAGCGACCCTGCCGCCGTCATCGAAGCCGCCCCGCCGCGCGCCGCCCGCCTGCCAGACAGCATCTGGTCGGTGCAGGCCTGGCGCGTCGGGCTGATCGCCGTCCTGCTGCTCGCCTGGGAGCTGGCGGCCGGCCGGCTGTTCGATGATTTCTGGAGCTCACGCCCATCCGAGATCGCCGAGCGGATCTGGCAGATGGCGATGTCGGGCGAGCTGTCGCGCCACACATGGGCGACCATTTCCGAGGCCGGTCTGGGGCTCTTCTTCGGCGCGCTGATCGGCACGCCGCTGGGCATCGCGCTGGCCCGCGGTCCGCGGGTGGCGCGCGTGGTGGACCCCGTGATTATGGGCCTTTACGGCCTGCCCCGCGTGGCGCTGGCGCCGCTATTCATCCTGTGGTTCGGCATCGGGCTGACGGCAAAGGTGATGATGGCGCTGTCAATGGTGCTGTTCGTGTTCCTGCTGAATGCCGCCGAGGGCGTGCGCGGCATCGATCCGGACATGATCGACCTGATGCGCACCATGCGCGCGGGGCGCTGGTACATGCTGCGCCGGGTCTGGCTGCCGGCGATCGTGCCCTGGCTGATCGCCTCGGCACGCATCGGCGTGGGCCTGTCGCTGATCGGCGCGGTGGTGGGTGAGCTGATCGGCGCCAACCGGGGCCTGGGCTGGTATGTCAACAAATCCGGCGGCCAGATCGACACGACGGGCGCCTTCGCTGGCCTGGTGGTGCTGATGGTCATTGCGGTCATCGCCAACCAGGCGATCATCCTGGTGGAAGGACGGTTGCTCAAATGGCGCCGCTAGATCTCGCGAAGAACTGGGGCGGCGCCCCATCGACCACCCCCAAGGTGGCGCTGCGCGACCTGCACGTGGCCTTCACCCTGGCCGATGGCGGCAGCCTGCCGGCGGTCGGCGGCGTCTCGCTTTCGGTCGCGCCGAACGAGTTCGTCGTGCTGGTCGGCCCCTCGGGCTGCGGCAAATCCACCATCCTGCGCGCCATCGCCGGCCTGGTGGAGCCCGCGCGCGGCGAGGTCCTCGTTGACGGCACCTCCGTCGCCGGCCCGCCGGAAGGCGTGGGCTTCATGTTCCAGAAGGACACGCTGCTGCCCTGGCTCACCGTCGGCGAGAACATCTCGGTCGGCCTGGAGCTTGGCGGCACGCCGATCGCCGACCGCCCGGCCCGGCTGGCTGCCCTGCTGTCGCTGCTGCGCCTCGACGAATTCGGCAACCACCATCCCGCCCAGCTGTCCGGCGGCATGCGCCAGCGCGTCTCGCTCGGCCGCATGCTCGCCTATCGGCCCGCCCTGATGCTGATGGACGAGCCGTTCGGCGCGCTCGATGCCCTCACCAAGCTGGCGATGGGCCGCGAATTGCTGCGGGTGTGGGAGGCCGAGCGCCGCGCCATCCTGTTCGTCACGCACGATATCGAGGAGGCGGTGGCCCTGGCCGATCGGGTGATCGTGTTCTCCCCCCGCCCCGCCCGCATCGTCGCCGAGCATCGCATCGACATCCCACGCCCGCGCGACATCCGTCGCCTGCGCACCGACCCCGCCTTCGGCGCCCTCACCCAGGCGATCTGGACGGATCTGGAGGGGCACTGAAGCCCGCCACCGCGGCGTCGATCACCAGCTCCTCCATCTGCGCCTCGCTCAGCCCCTCCTGCATGAAGCGCCACAGCCGCCCCTCGGCACGCAACGTGGCGAAGCCGTGCAGGGTCGACCAATAGGCGATCGCGCGGCCGGCGATCTCGTTCGGCGACGCGCCAGGGCAGGCGGCGGCCACGCGCGCGCGCATCTGCTCGAAGGCCGCGGTCGCCGGCGCGGACAGCGCCGCCGGCGGGTCGTCGCGCGAGGTCAGGAACGCGGTGCCGAACATCAACAGGAACAGATTTGGCCTGGTGCGGGCAAACTGCAGGAACGACCGCGCTCCGACGCGGGGGCGCTCGACCGCCGGCAACAGATGCGCCTGCGCCATCGCCTCACGCGCCGCCGTGCCCATCGCGACGAACCCCTCCGCGGCCACCGCGCGCAGCAGCGCGTCACGGTCGGTGAAGTGCCGATAGGGCGCGG
>CAIVDX010000736.1 GCA_903904805.1 uncultured Rhodospirillales bacterium | reverse complement strand
TCGCGGCCCCCTCGGCGACGGTGCGCCAACAGGCCGCCGCCAGCTCCTTGCGCGAGGCGAAATCGGCCGGATCCACCGGCGGATGCAGCAAAATGGTCGCCCGCCCGCCCACCAGCTGGGCGAGGTTCCAGAAATGCGGCCCCAGCGCCATGTCGCCATACCAGGCGAACACCGGCCGCGCCGCGCGCACCATCGGCAGCCCCGCCAGCCGGTCATACACGATCGACACCGGCTGAATCAGCGGCTTTTCCGGCCCCTCGGCGATCGAGAAGAAGGCGCTGCGGAACGGCAGCACCCGCGCGCCATCCGAACTGGTGCCCTCGGGGAACAGGATCAGATTGTCACCCGCGGCCAGCCGCGAGCGCATGTCGTCGCGCTCCCGCGCCGTGCCGGTCTTGGTGCGGCTGACAAACACGGTGCGACCCAGACGCGCGATGGTGCCCACCACCGGCCAGGTGCCCACCGACGCCTTGGAGATGAACGCCGCCGGCAGCCTCGCCCCCAGCGTGCAGATGTCGAGCCAGGAGGAATGGTTGGACACGAAAATCACCGGCCGCGCCGATTCACGCACCGGCACGCCGATCACCCGCAGCCGCACGCCCATCAGGCGGCACACCACCATCCAGAAGAACCGCGCGAAATTCACCTTCGAACGGCCCGGCACCAGCAGCAGCACCGCCTGCACGGGAATGGCGATCAGCGTCCATAGCGTCAGCAGCAAGGAGCGCCGGATCGCGCGCAAGGTGCGGCCCACCCGCGGGCGGCGCGGCGGCGGCGGCGTGTCGGTGAACCAGGATTCCGACAGATTTCCCGCCTTCGCGGGAAACAGGCCCGCGGGCTTGCGCAGTTTCAGGCGACTTGGGCGGGCGTCAGTGCTCATAAGAACGGGCCCTTAACGCCGAACGCCCTCCAATATCAATTGAACTTTCCATGACGGAGCCTCATTGACCACACGCGGGCGCCCATCCTCTAGTGGCGCCGCCGCAGCCCAAAGGACCAGGCGCCGCCGATGCTCCCACCCACCGGCATGACGCGACACCGCCTCGCCTGGGCTTTCGCCGGCTGCCTCCTGCTCACACTGGGAGCCGCTCCGGTCCGCGCGGCCGACCCGCTGCCCTACCAGGTCAGCATCGCCCCGCTCGGCGAGAAGGCTCTGGACCAGGCACTCAGCGACAGCTCCTCGCTGCTCTCCCTGGCCGCCAGCGCCCCGGTCGGCCCCTTCGCGCTGATCGCCCGCGCCCAGGCCGACCGCGCCCGCTTCGCCACCGCGCTGGCCGCCTTCGGCTATCTCGACGGCACCAGCGTGATCCGCATCAACGACGCCGCGCTCGACACGCCCGACCTGCCCGATCGCCTGGCCGACACCCCCGCCGATCCGCCCGCGCGCGTGTCGGTGGCCTTCAGCCCCGGTCCGCTCTACCGCCTGCGCGGCCTCACAATCGCCGGCCTGATCCCCACCGGCGCCAATGCCAGCCTCGCCCCGCTCGCCGCCGGCCAGCCCGCCATCTCGTCCGACCTGTTCGCCGCCCGCGACCGCCTGCTGGCCGCCATCCGCGCCGCCGGCTACCCGCTCGCCGAGGTCAGCGAGCCCATCGGCACCATCGCGCCCGACCACCAGCTCGACGTGATCTGGACCGTCACCGCCGGCCCGCATGCCGATCTCGGCCCGATCACCCTCGCCGGCCTGTCCGAGGTGCGCGAAAGCCTCGTGCGCAACCGCCTCGGCCTCACCCAGGGCCAGCCCTACGACCCCGCCGCGATCGAGACCGCCCGCCGCGACCTCGCCGCCACCGGCCTGTTCAGCGCGGTGCGCATCACGCCGGCCGACCGGCTCGACCCGAACGGCGAGTTGCCCCTGGCGGTGGACCTCACCGAACGCCCCCGCCACGTGGTCGGCGCCACCGGTGCCTACTCCACCGATCTCGGCGGCACCGTCGGCCTCACCTGGACCGATCGCAATCTGTTCGGCGGCGGCGAACAGCTCGCCCTGAAGGCCGCCGCCACCCAGCTTGGCGGCGCGGAAACCTCCTCGGCCGGCTACGACCTCGCCGCCCGCCTCACCGTGCCGGACTTCCTCGCCCCGCGTCAGACATTGCAGATCGACCTCGAGCGCATCCGCGAAACCCTGCTCGCCTATGACCGCACCGCCACGCTGGCCGGCGCCGCCATCCAGCGCAAATTCCTCGAACATTGGAGCGGCAGCCTCGGCGTGTCGCTGGAGGACGCGGCGGTGCTGCAGAACGGGATGCTGAGCGACTACAACATCATCGGCCTGCCGGTGAGCGTGAAATATGACAGCAGCAACGACCTGCTCGACCCCGTGCGCGGCCTGCGCGTCGGCCTCACCGCCACACCCAGCATGTCGCTGCGCAACCATCCCCAGGATTTCGCGATCTTCAGCGCCCAGGCCGCCACCTATCTCGACATGGGCGGCTGGTTCGGCTGGGACGCGCCAGGCCGCTCGGTGCTCGCCCTGCGCGGGCTGATCGGCGCGGTGCCCGGCGTGGCGGTGGGCGACCTGCCGCCCGACCAGCGCTTCTATGCCGGCGGCAGCGGCACCGTGCGCGGCT
>CAIVDX010000735.1 GCA_903904805.1 uncultured Rhodospirillales bacterium | reverse complement strand
GCGGCGGCGCTGGATCGGGCGGAGGCGGGGGACACCGACGCGGTGGCTGCCGCGGATGAGGTGGGTGCCACGCAGGGGTTGCGGATCGCGGCGCTGCTGTTGCGGCGCACGCCGTATGCGCTGGGTCGGCTGTTGCTGGATCTGGCACCGTTGCTGGTGTTCGCCGGGGTGGCGCGCGCGGCGGCGGCGCAGTTGGGCAGCACGCCGCAGGCGATCGTGATCGTGCGCGAGGTGGGCGGGGCCTATCTGATCGCGCGGGCGATGATCCATCTGCTGGACGCGTTGTTCGCGCCGGACCAGGCGGGGCTGCGGCTGGTGGGGCTGTCGGATTCGGCGGCCATGTTCAGCTTTCGCTGGCTGCGCCGGATCGTGGCGGCCGGGGTGGGGTTTTATGTGCTGCCGGCGATTGGCGATTTGTTCGGCATGTATCCGGAGATGCACGAGGCGCTGCTGAAGATGGGCGGGCTGGTGGTGCATGTTCTGGTGGCGCTGATGATCCTCAGGTCGCGGGTGCCGGTGGCGGCGTGGCTGCGTGGGGATGGCGCGGCGGGCGGTGGGCTGGCGCAGTTGCGGGTGCAGTTCGCGCAGAGCTGGCACTGGTTCGCCATCATGTTCGTGCTGGGGCTGTGGCTGATCACCGCGATGGAGCTGCATAACGGCCCGACCTCGGTGCCGTATTTCGTGCTGGTGACGTTCGGTGTGCTGGCGGGGTCGCGCGTTGTCGGGATCGTGCTGCTGGGGGTATTCGCGCGCTTCCTGCAGGGCCCGGTTGACGCGGAGGGCGAGCGGACGCTGCAGGGGCAGCTGTGTGGCTATGCGCCGCTGCTGCGCGGGCTGCTGCGCGGGGCGATCGTGCTCCTGACCGGACTGGCGCTGCTGCAGGTGTGGGGCATCGATGCCGGCTCGTGGTTTGTGCCGGGCGCGCTGGGCGGGCGCCTGGTGGCGACCGCGGTGCGGCTGGTGCTCTCGGCGCTGGCGGCGATCGCGGTGTGGGAGGTGCTGAATCTCTGGCTTGAGCGCTATCTCGGGTGGTTGAGCGCGGATGGCGAGGGGGTGCGGGCGGCGCGGCTGCGCACCCTGCTGCCGATGCTGCGCACCATCCTGATGGTGGTGCTGGTGGTGATTCTGGCCTTGTCGACATTGGCGGAGATCGGTGTGGACATCGCGCCGCTGCTGGCCGGTGCGGGCATCATCGGTGTGGCGATCGGCTTTGGCTCGCAGAAGCTGGTGCAGGATCTGATCACCGGCATTTTCCTGCTGCTGGAGAATGCGGTGCAGGTGGGCGATACCGTGACGGTGGCGAACTTGACCGGTGTGGTCGAGCATCTGTCGATCCGCACCATCCGGCTGCGGGCCACTGATGGTTCGGTGCATATCATTCCGTTCAGCTCGGTGGGCACTGTGACCAATGTGAATCGCGGCGTGGCGAATGCGCAGGTGCTGGTGGAGCTGGAATTCAGCGAGGATGTGGACCGCGTGTTCGCCGCTCTGCGCGAGGTGGTGGGCGAGATGCGGCTGGATCCGAACTTCGATTACCGCATCGCGGGAGATCTGGTGCTGCAGGGGGTGGACAGGGTGGATGCGTCGACCGTGACGATCCTGGGGCAGATCCCGTGTGTGGACACCGCGCGCTGGCCGGTGCAGCGGGAATTCAATCGGCGTTGGAAGCTCTATGTTGGCGCCAACAAGATTCAGCTGGCGCGGCGGTCGCAGGAATGGTCGATCCGCCATCCGCTTGATGTGCGCATCGATCCGCCGGCGATGAACGCGAGGGTACCGCAATGAACGAGCATGAAATTCCGCCGATCCCGGCTGGGCTTTCGACCATCGCCGCCGAGCTGGGAGGGGCTGGGTTCGCGTTTTCGCCGGCTGCCGCGATGGCGGAGATGCTGGGGGCGGCGTCGCTGGCGGAGTGGGAGACGTTCGCGCGGAGCTGGAACGATCTGGGGCTGGACCGATATATGGCCGATGGCGGGCGCTATCGGCGGCGGCGGTTTGCGGCCTTCGCGGCGACCGAAGCGGGGTGGCTGCGCAAGCCCAACCAGCCGCATTATCAGAGCCGCGACTATAATCCGCTGAATGGCGGGATCGCGCGCTGGTTCGAGCCGGTGACCGATGCGGTGGCCGGCCATCCGAGTTTTCGGGCGATCCTGGAGGCGGCGCGCACGGTGTTCGATGCGTTGGCGCATCGGCCGGATTGGCATGTGGAGGTGCATCAGTTCCGCATCGAGGCGCAGGCGGATGTGCCCGGCCAGCCCTCGCCGGAGGGGATGCATCGGGACGGTGTGGATTATGTGCTGGTTCTGCTGGTGGGTCGTTGCAATGTGGCGAGCGGCGTGACCTCGATCCATGGTGGCGACCGCAGCGAGCGTGGCAGGTTCACGCTCACCGATCCGCTCGATTCCGCCTGGGTGGATGACTGGCGGGTGATGCATGGGGTGACGCCGATCCGCCCTGTCGATGCCGCGATGCCGGCCTACCGCGACGTGCTGGTGGTGACCTTTCGCCGGGCCTGAAGATCCAGAGGTTTGTTGGTTCTTTTTAAAAAGACCTAGCTGGCTTGCTGAATCATCGCCCAGACCTTGGGCGGCGACAGCGGCAGATGATTCGGCCGCACCTTGAACCGGTGCAGCGCGTCCGCCACCGCATTCGCGACAAGCGCACCGACCGGAATGATGCCGCCTTCGCCGGCTCCCTTGGCACCGAGCGGGTTGTTCGGCGAGGGGTGATTGTCCAGCACCGTGGCGCGGATATGCGGGAAATCCGTAGCCGTGGGCAGCAGATAATCGGCGAGCGAGCCGGTGAGCAGCTGGGCCTGGTCGTCATAGACGAACTCTTCCAGCAGCGCCCCGCCGAGGCCCTGCACCACCGAGCCCATGGTCTGGCCGTGCAGGGTGGCGGGATTGATCGCGCGGCCGACATCCTCGACGGCCATGTAGTCGTGGATGGCGACATGGCCGGTGCCTGGATCGACCGAGAGATGCACGGCGTGGCAGCCATAGGAGTAGGTGCGCTTGGAGCTGGCGAAGACGCCGTCAAAGCCCAGCTGGAGCGGGCCGAGATCGGCGAGCGTTACCACGCGGCCATCGGGTCCGGTGAGGCGGTCGCCATCCTGCAGAATCTGTTCCGGCAGGCAATCGATGCGCTCGGCCGCGGCCTCGCGCCAGGCGGCGCGCAGTTTGGTGGCGGCGTCGAGTATGGCGGAGCCGCCGAGCACGGTGGAGCGTGAGCTGTAGGAGCCGAAACCTTCCTTCAGCGTATCGGTCTGGCCGTGCAGGATGGCGGCGATGGAGCCGACCGGCAGTTCCAGCGCGTCCGCGGCGATCTGGGTGAAGACGGTTTCCACACCCTGGCCGACCGAGGAGGAGCCGACATGCACGGCAATGCGGCCATCGGCGAGCAGGTCGAGGCGGGCATGTTCGCGCGG
>CAIVDX010000734.1 GCA_903904805.1 uncultured Rhodospirillales bacterium | reverse complement strand
GTGAGGTGATGGACCTGCTCGACCGCGCCGCCGTCACCTTCCAGCTGGTGTTGACCAAGTGCGACGCGGTGAAACCCACCGCGCTGGAAAAGAAGAAGGCGCAGGTGGACGAGCTGATCCGAACCCATACGGCCGCCTATCCGGTGGCAATCGCGACCAGCTCGGAGACGAAGTTTGGGATCGATGTTCTGAGGGCGGAGTTGGCCAATATGGCTGAAGGGATCGAGAGTTAAGCGGTTCTTTTTTGCAAAAAACAACCAAAAAACTCTTGGGAGGTTACCCCGGTGCGCGGGGCACTTCGTGCCACTGGTATCCCGGCGTGCCTCCATGTGGTGCCAAAGTTTCAAAAGTTTTTGCTTCTTTTTTCAAAAATGCGGGGCTTTCTTCACCCTTGACCCATCCCCGGTGTAGCGGCAGAAGCGCGCCATGACCGATAAACAGGCCGCCAGCTCCGAGACCATCCAGTCCGCCGCCGAGCAGGCGCAGATCCTCGCCAAGGCGCTGCCGTTCCTGCGCCGCTACGCCGGCGCCACCGTTGTGGTGAAATATGGCGGCCACGCCATGGGCGATCAGCGGCTGGCCGAAATGTTCGGCCACGACATCGCGCTGCTCAAGCTGGTCGGCATGAACCCGGTCGTGGTGCATGGTGGCGGGCCGCAGATCAACGACATGCTCACCCGCCTGAAGATCCAATCCACCTTCGTCGACGGTCTGCGCGTCACCGACGCCGCGATGGTCGAGGTGGTGGAGATGGTGCTGGCCGGCACCGTGAACAAACAGGTCGCGGGGCTGATCAACCGTGCTGGCGCCCTGGCCGTGGGCATCTGCGGCAAGGATGGCGGCCTGATCCGTGCTCGCAGGCTCTCCCGCGTTGTGCGCGACACTGACAGCCTGATCGAAAAGCATCTCGATCTCGGCTTTGTGGGTGAGCCCGAGCATATCGATGTGCGGGTGATCCATGCGCTGACCGGCGCCGGCCTGATCCCGGTGATCGCCCCGGTGGGCGTGGGCGCGGATGGCCAGACCTACAACATCAATGCGGACACTGCCGCTGGTGCCATCGCCGGCGCGCTGGGCGCGACCAGATTGCTGATGCTGACCGATGTCGCCGGCGTGCTCGACAAGGCGAAAAAGCTGATCCCGGAGCTGAGCGTGGCCGAGGTGTCCGAAGGCATCGCCGACGGCACCATCACCGGCGGTATGATTCCGAAGGTGGAATGCTGTGTCGACGCGGTGAAGGCCGGCGTCAAAGGCGCCGTGATTCTGGACGGCCGCCTCCCCCATGTCTGCCTGCTGGAGCTGTTCACCGAAGGCGGCATCGGCACCATGATCGTGCCGTAACGTCACGCAGGATCGCAGATCCAGCGCTCTTGATGCCGGTATGATTGATTTGCAGAAGTTATTTGCTTCTTTGTTCAAACAGGAAGCGCTTACCTGCAATCTTTTTTGTTGAGCCGCCCTGGCGCGATCCACTCATAGACGGTCCGGTGCCCCGGCAGCGCGCAAGCGCGGGCCACCGCATTCGGCGCGGTGGCGAGCCCGTACAGAACCGGATTGCTGAAATCCACATCGTTCCGATCGAAATCGCGGTTGTCCGCGGCGATCCTATCCTGGTGCCGATCGAACGGGTCGATCTCGCGGTTCGGCAGCAGCACGATGGCGGGCTGGTTTGGCACGATGTCGGCCAGAATTTCACGGCGGGCGTCGATATAGGCCCTGGTGGTCCAGATCAGTCCCGGCATCATGATCGCGCAGAAGGCAAGATTGCCGGCCACCACTGAGGAAAATCCGAGCTGCCCGAAGCCGCGCAAAGTTCCGTCCGGCCGCACCAGGGCGCGCGCGACGGTCAGGCCGGCGAGTGGCCAGGCGAAGAACCAGTAGCGTGGGCCGTACTGGTGGTCGCCGTCATGCGGAAAATACAGGAAGAAGATCATCGTGGCGGGTAGTGCCAGATCGTAAAAGCGCAGGCTGCGCCAGGACATTTTGCCGGCGAGCGTGGCCAGGCAGAGCACCAGAAGCAGCAGCCCGCCGAACTGGCCGAGGATGCCGAGCCAATAGAGCAGATGTTCGCCCGCCCGCCCGGCGGCCTCGCCGACATCGGCGAGTGCCTCGGCGAAGGTCATGTCCGGGTTGGTCATTGCCGCTGGTGTCAGCAGGGGGTCGCCGGTGACGATCCAGTTGTAGGAGAGGAAAAAGCCGACAAAGGGCAGCAGCCCCACCAGCATCGGCAGCGCGTCGAGCAGCGCGCGGGCACGCCGGCGGAGCAGCCGGTCGAGCCCGAACAGCACGACGAAGATGGCGAACACCTCATAGCGCGTCAGCAGCAGCGCGCCAAAGCACGCCCCGATCAGCAGCTTGCGCGCAATGCCGGGGCGGTCCTCGTCGGCAAGCTGCTGCCAGGTGATTGTGGCGGCGAGCGCGGCGCTGATCGATTGCGAAAACATCGATCCGCCATTGAACAGAACAAACGGCGTGAACAGCACCAGCATCAGCGTGGCCGACTGAATCGGTGGCGTGATGCGCAGGCGATCGAGTGCGCCACGCAGCGCCAGGCCAAGCAGCAGCGTCATTGTCGGGCCGGCGAGCCATTCCACACCCAGCGCGCGAAACGGCGCGATCACCAGCGGCCAGCCCGGCGGATATTGGCTGATGGTCTGCCCAGGCAGGGTAAACACCCGATACATGCGGAACAATTCGGGATCGGGGGCTGCCGGGTTGGTCAGTCGCTCGCGCAGGAAGGTGTCCGCCAGATAGACATAGGAGTGCTCGTCACCTGAATTCGGCCAGAAGCTGGCGGAGAGCCATCCCACCGCGATGCACAGCGCGCCGGACAGCCAGATGATGCCGGCGGGGCGCACAGCGGGCGGCGCCCAGCCGAGGCCGGCCGCGAGCAGAATGATGATCACGCTGAATGCGCCCACGAGGTCGTGCAGCAGGTCGCCGACGATGCCAGGGCCGCCAATGATGGTGGGGCTCAATATCTGCAGGAACATGCTGACGCCGGCGCAGGCGAGCATCAGCAGGACGGGCCTGGCAGACGCGGTGTTAGCCACGCCGGGCGGCCGCGCGCCTGGCCTTTGGTTTGACAGCCGGCTTGATCGGCGCACTGACAGCCCGTTTCGCCGCGGCTGCGGCCACCTGCTCGGCGATCAGCGCCTCGTAGGCGTCGAGATAGTCGTCCATCCGCAGATGTTGTTCCGCCCAGGCGCGCGCGGCGGTGCGCAGCCGGCGAGCGAGTTTGGTGTCCTCCAGCATGGTGAGGCACGCATCGGCGATTTGCTGCGGCTGGCGCATGTCCACCAGCAGGCCGGTTTCGTTGTGGCTGATGAACTCCGAGACCGTTTCGGTGTCACTGCCCACAATCGCGCAGGCGCAGGCCATCGATTCCCGCAGCGACCAGGAGGCGACGAAGGGATAGCTGAGATAGACATGCACGTCCGAGCGCTTGAGCATGCGCAGATAGTCGGCATAGTCCACGAAGCCTGGAAACAGTACCCGGCTGAGATCGAGCTTGTCGCCAACCTCGGCCATCATCACCTCGCGCCAGGTGCCGCCCTGCTCGGGTGCGGCGCCATAGCTGACCTCGTCGCCCCCGACCAGGATCGCATACACATCCTTGCGGGCGCGCTGGATTGCCACCAGCGCGCGCATCATGCTGTGGAAGCCGCGATAGGGCTCCAGATTGCGGCACACGAACGTGAGCAGCTTGGCCGATTTCGGCACGGTGAAATCGCCAAGCCGGAAGCTGCTTTTGGCCACCGCGGGATCGGGCTTGCAGATGTCGAGATTGACCCCTTCGGGCAGCAGGGTGATCTTGC
>CAIVDX010000733.1 GCA_903904805.1 uncultured Rhodospirillales bacterium | reverse complement strand
GACGCCGCCGAGCAGGCGGCGGGGCTGTGCCTCGATGCCAAGCTCGCGCAGGCCCGAGCAGCTGTCGTGATAGGTGGCGGTGGCCGCGGCGCGCACGCCCTCGGGGCGCCACTGCCTGACGTCGGCGAGATAGCTGAGCAGCTCGTGGGTGCGTGCGGCGAGCGCGCTGGCGCGGGCATGCCAGCCGCTGCCAGCGGGAAATAATTCGGGATATTGGACGATGGTGGCGGCACAGGAACCGGAGGGCACCACCACGGCGTCGTATGGCTCAAGTTCGGTGATGGTATGGCGCGCCAGCAAGGCCGCACCGGCGACATCGCCGCTGTTGCGCGCGGGTTGGCCGCAGCAGGTCTGGCCCTGCGGCACCGAGACGATGCAGCCGGCCTGTTCGAGCAGCGTGATGGCGGCGAACCCGATGGAGGGGCGCATCGCATCCACCAGGCACGTCACGAACAGCGCCACGTGTGGACGCGTCTCGTCCGACTGATCTGTGGCCGGGTCGGCCATCGCGTTTCCTCCGGCCGTGTTGGGCCATGCTTCTGCGCCAGCCTGTCCGACCGGCATGGGTGCCAAGTCACATGGTTTGACGGGCTTTGGCAAGAAAAATTTACCAAATTGAGTTTGGTCACTTATACTGGTGTTGGCAGCGTGTGGTGACCTCGGTCTTCCATTCACTCGGGGGGAAACATGGCGGAACTGATCAAGGCGGCCCGTCTGGCGGATGTGATTGCCGAGCGGCTCCAGGCGATGATCCTGGAGGGGGTGCTGCGGCCGGGAGAGCGGTTGAATGCCGAGCGCGACCTGGCCGAGGCGCTTGGCGTCTCGCGGCCCTCTCTGCGTGAGGCGATGGCGGTGCTGGAGGAGAAGGGGCTTCTGGTCACCTCAAAGGCCGGCACGCATGTCGCGCGCTTCCTTGACCGGGTGTCGGATCCGCTGGCCTCGCTGCTGGCCGATGATACGCGCGCGGCGGCGGATTATTTCGAATATCGGCTGGCGATCGAGCCGCATGCCACGGCCCTGGCGGCGGCCCGCGCGACGGTGACCGACCACGGCGCGATCGCCGAGTGCCTCACGCGGATGCAGGCGGCGCATGGCAAGGACGATCCGGCCGACGAGGCGGACGCGGATGTGCAGTTGCATGGGCTGATCTTCGAGGCGACGCATAACGTGCTGATTCTGCATATCATGCGGATGCTGGGCGAGCTGATGCGGAAGAACATCTTCTATAATCGCGAGCAACTCTATCGTCGTGCGGGCGTGCGCGACACGCTGCTCGGCCAGCATCTGGCGATCGGAGAGGCCGTGCTGCGCGGCGACGCGCGCGCGGCGGAGGCGGCAGCGGCGGCTCATATCAGCTTCACCCGGACGACCATCGCGGAGATTCTGCTGGACGAGCAGCGTGCGGCGGCGTCGTTGCGGCGGATCGACCGAAAGGACCTGGTGCGCGGCGGCAAGGGGTGAGATTTTGCCTGGACGGGAGTGCTACGTTATAACGTAGCCCATGTGCGCATCCCCTCGATCCATTCTGCCGCTGCTGGCGACCCTGCTGCTCGCGCTTGCGATGATTGGCGCGGGCGTGCCGGCGTGGGCGGCGCCGCGGATTGTTGCGGCGGAGAATTTCTACGGCGATGTCGCCCGCCAGATCGCCGGGCCGGAGGCTTTGGTCACCGCGATCCTGACCAATCCGGAGCAGGATCCGCATCTGTTCGAGGCGAGCCCGTCGGTTGGGCGGGCGGTGTCGGCGGCGGATGTGGTGATCATGTCCGGCCTTGGCTACGATCCCTGGATGGCCAGCCTGGTGAAGGCGGCGCGGGGTGGCGAGCGGGTGGTGATCGTGGCGGCCGATCTGGCCGGGCGAAGGGCGGGCGACAATCCGCATATCTGGTACGATCCGCAGGTCATGCGGCTGGTGGCGGCGCGGCTGGCGGATGTGCTCGCGCGGCGCGATGGCGCGCAGGCGTTGGCCATTCAGCAAAGGCTGGCGGCGTTCGAGCGGGGCTTGGCGCCGGTCGATGCGCGGATCGCGGCACTCAGGCTGCGTTTCGCCGGGCGGGCGGTGACGGCGACCGAGCCGGTGTTCGGCGCGATGTTCGCCGCCCTTGGCATGGCGGTGCGCAATGCGGGCTTTCAGCGTGCCGTGATGAACGACACCGAGCCGAGTGCGTCCGACATCGCGGGGTTTGAGACAGATCTGCGGACAGGCGCGGTTGCCGTGCTGGTCTTTAACAGCCAGGTCTCGAACCCGATCGCGCTGCGGATGGAGCGGCTGGCGCAGGCGAGCGGGGTGCCGGTGCTTGGCGTGACTGAAACGATGCCGGCGGGCCAGAGCTATCAGAGCTGGATGCTGCAGACGTTGGATGCGCTCGATCATGCCATGGCGCACTGAGATGGACGCGGTGAGCTGCGATGGGCTGACGCTGGAGCTGGGCGGGCGCGTGGTGCTCGATGGGGTGGGTCTGTCGATCGCGCCGGGCGAGTTCGTCGGTGTGCTGGGCCCGAACGGGGCGGGCAAAACCACCCTGATGCGGGCGATGCTGGGACTGATCGCGCCGAGCCGTGGAACCATCAGCATCTTTGGCGAGCCGGTGCGGCGCGGTCATAGCGCGATCGGCTATATGCCGCAACTGCGCAGTGGCGCGGCGGCGTTGCCGCTGTCGGGCTGGGAGTTCGTTGCCAGCGTGTGCCGCGGGCAGCGCGTCGGGCTGCCGGTGCTGGGGCGGGCGGGACGGGCTGACGTGGAGCGCGCGCTGGATCTGGTCGATGCGCTTGGGTTGGCGCGGCGGCGGATCTCGGAGCTGTCCGGTGGCGAGCGGCAGCGGCTGCTGATCGCGCAGGCGCTGATCGGCTCGCCGAGATTGCTGTTGCTGGATGAGCCGTTGGCGAGCCTGGATCCCGGCCATGCCGGGGCGATCGTGTCGCTGGTGAAGCGGCTGCAGCTTGAGTTGGGGGTGACGGTGCTGTTCAGCGCACATGAGCTGAACCCGCTGCTGGGGGCACTGGATCGGGTGCTCTATCTCGGCGGCGGCCAGGCCGCGCTTGGCACGGTGGAGGAGGTGATCACCGCGCCGATCCTGTCGCGTCTGTATGGCACGCCGATCGAGGTGGTGCGGGCGGGCGGGCGGATCTTCGTGCTGGCGGAAGACGGTGAGGTCGCCGATCACTGTTCCGCCGGGCATGGGGGGCATGTCCATGCTTGACTATGAGTTCATGCGCAACGCCTTTGCGGCGGCGGCGATCGTGGCGATTCTGGCTGGGGCGGTCGGCTATTTTCTGGTGCTGCGCGGGCAGAGTTTCGCGGGGCATGCGCTGTCGCATATCGGCTTCACCGGGGCGGCGGGAGCCTTTCTGGTGGGGCTCTCACCGCTGGCGGGGCTGTTGGCGATGACGCTGCTCGGCGGGGTGTGCATGGGGCTGATCGGCGAGCGGCTGGCGCAGCGCGATGTGGCGATCGGCATTGTGCTGTCATTGTCGCTTGGTCTGGGCCTGTTGTTCTTGCATTTCGCCACCGGATCGGCGGCGGCGGCGACGGCGTTGTTGTTCGGCAATGTGCTGGCGGTGGATGTGTCGACCGTGTGGGTGTTGCTGGGGCTGGGCGTGGGCACGCTGGCGGCGCTGGCGGTGCTGTCGCGGCCGTTGCTGTTTGCGACCTTGCAGCCGGACCTGGCGGAGGCGCGCGGTGTGTCGCTGCGTTTGGTCGGCGTGGCGTTTCTGGCGATCGTGGCGATCGCGACGGCGGCGAGCACGCAGATCGTGGGCGTGCTGCTGGTGTTCACGCTGATGGTGGGGCCGGCGGCGGCGGCACAGCTGTTGACGGCGGGTGTGCTGTCCGGGGTCGCGGTGTCGGCCACGCTTGCCCTGGGGCAAGCGTGGCTGGGCATCGTGCTGGCCTATGCCACAGACTGGCCAACGAGCTTCTGGATCTCGTCGCTCAGCGCTGTGGTCTATCTGCTGGCGCTGGTCGCGCGCAGATAGACGCGCCGTGGCGGCTGGCTACTCGGCTGCCATCGGTGTCAGGTTGAGGGTCTTCACCGTGGAGCCCTTGGGCAGGTCGTACATGTCCGACGGCAGGCTGTTGAAGAAGGAGATCACTTCAGCGGTTTTCAGAACGTCGGCATATTTGGCGTTCATGTCGCAGAGATTGATGGCGTGGCTGGCCTGGCTGCGGTCGAAGCAGCATT
>CAIVDX010000732.1 GCA_903904805.1 uncultured Rhodospirillales bacterium | reverse complement strand
CGGACCGCTTACCAGGCTCATGCAATCGAAGCGCTCGTCGGCAATGGTTTCGTTCAGCCACATGTGCGTCATCATATGGCCTGGCTGCATCTTCGCCAGACGCTCGTCGTAGCCGTGCTTATACAGGTAGGCGAATCGTCCGGCGGTGATGCGAAACTGCGTGGCGATGGCTTCTTCTCCGCAATATAACAGCGCGATGTCGGCTTTCAGGTCGGGTGCATCGGCTTCCAGCAGCATGAGCATGAAGGCAGTGAAACGCGGCAGATGGCGTGTTGCGGAGCGATTGGCACCCTTCCACCCGGTGGCCTCCACGCGCAGAAACTCTGCGAGGAAGCTGTTTGTGTCTAGCCTGGATCGCGCCGTCCTTATCTGCACCGGCCCCAGACTTTCCAGCTTACGCAGGCCTTGCCGCAGGTTGTCGCCAAGCTTTCGCGACACCAGGGCAAAGGGTTTTACATGGCCCACGTCATCGGTTTCGCGCACGGTGTTGAAGACCTGGCAGGGCTCAGCATTTGCTTCGATCAGCGTCAGTTGGTGATCCATTGCCTGCGCGAGGCGGGCCGCATTGCTGGTGGTCAACATGCGTCCCCAGGAGATGACCTGCCACGGATAGGCATGCTTGCGGAACGCCTTGAGCAGGGTGCGCCCTACGGCCTGTGGATCGGCATTGGAGGCCATCGGGAAATCGAACAGCACCAAGTCAGGGTCCCAGCCCAGCGATATGGCAGGGAGAAAACCGAACTCCCCCACGGCGATGCGTGCCGTATACGCCGGCACAATGGCCACGGCGTGCCCCGCTTCATCTGCAATCCGGAAGAACCCGACCTGGCTCTCATCCTCGACCAGATGTTCAGCGACCGCCTTTTGCCATGTGTAGCGTGCGAACAAGGAACAGTCCGCGGACAGGGCGGCCCACTCGGACCTGAGCGCCGCTAGTCCTTTGAGTCCCTGATGCCAGTTGGTTTGCATGCGGAGGTTGCCGGCACCCTGTCGGCGAAGCGCTTCTCAGTTATAGGCCATCGTTTGCAAAACGGAGCATCATTTCTGTGGATTGCTTGAAACCGTACTGCTCGTAGATGGGGCGGCCGAACTTGGAGGCGTGGAGCGTGACGAGCTCGAGGCCGCGGGCGCGGACGATCTCGACGGCCTCGCGGAGGAGCTGGTTGGCAAGGCCCTGGCCGCGGGCTTCCGGTGCGGTGTAGAAGTTGAGCAGATAGCCGCGCTGAGGGGTGAGGTCCATCCAGTGGGGCGCGAATTCGTGGAAGAAGATACCGGCGCCGGCGAGGATGGCTTTGGTTGTGTCGTCTTCGATGAGGAGGCCGACGTATTTGCCGTTGGCGAGGTGCTCGCGGACCCAGGGTTCGAAGACGGCGTCGAGAGCGCTGAGGCGGTCTTCGGGGCAGAAGGCGTTGTCGGCGAACATGGCGTGGCGGTGGTGGGTGATGACGGCGGCGTCCGAGGTGGTGGCGCGGCGGAGTGTGGGCATGGGTTCCATTGTATGAACGATTTTTCGTGCGGGAACGCACCATTGAGGTCTAGGATGGAGCCCGCAGAGCAGTGCACACGGAGGATGGCTGATGTTTCTGGAACGGATGGAACTCACTACACCCGAACCGTGCTCTGAGGCGTGGGATGCGATGCGAGGCGACTCCCGGCAGCGGTATTGCGAGGAGTGCGCCAAGACGGTGCACAATCTGGCTGGGCTGACGCGCCGCGAAGTGGAGCTTCTCGCTATGAGGGCTGATGCTGGAGAGCGCGTCTGCTGTCGCATTACACGCGACATAGACGGCTCAGTAGTGCTGCGGGGCGATGCCGGTCGCGGACACGGATTGCGGTCTGGATCGGTGCTGCTGTCTGCGGCTATTGCAGCGGCCTTGCCGGCGGCGGCACAGATGACTAACGTGGCACCGGGCGCTAGCGCGGTTAGCTCCGCTGGTATGGCTCGGGTGACAGGACGTTTGCTGAAGCCGGATGGCTCGCCGGTGGATACGGGGCTGATTGCTTTCGGTCCTGATGGCGGCAGTACAGGATTTTATGTCGCGGACTCGAGTGGAAGGTTCGAGTTTGAAGCACCACCGGGCCTCTATGATTTTGTCGTACAGACCGGTTCAGGACAGGCACAGCATATGCCCGTCGTGGCGCTGCACGAGGGGGAACAGAGCTTCGGTGATGTGCGGACTGAGGCCGGACGCAGCGATCTGGATCTGAATGTGGCCTACAGTTCGACCGGGGGCGCGCTGTCGTCGACCATCTCATGGTCATGGCATGGGCGGCTCCGGCATCCGTTGCTTTATGTGCGCTCGGTGTTGCGTAAGCTGAGTTGATGCCGGCTAAATTCAAGACAACTTTCTTGCTGGATGTTTCCCTGGTGAATGCGGGGGAGCGGGTGTGTGTGGCGGTGTCGGGTGGGGCGGACTCGGTGGCGCTGCTGGTGGCGCTGGCGGAGTTGCGGGGTGAGTTGGGGATTGG
>CAIVDX010000731.1 GCA_903904805.1 uncultured Rhodospirillales bacterium | reverse complement strand
GAGGGCACGCATGATGTGCATGCGCTGATTCTGGGCCGGGCACAGACGGGCATTTCGGCGTTCGGTGGGTAACCTTACCCCTGCGCTACCCGCCACCGTCATGGCCGGACTTGGCCCGGCCACCTCACGCCGGTGAGGCACAAGAACACCGTGGTGCCCCCGTTTCCCGAGGTGGCCGGGTCAAGCCCGGCTATGACGGTGGTGTGACGATTGATTGGGCCGATCATGAAACAACGCCAACACCGCCAACCCAAACGCGGCGCCTTAACCCGCCTGCCGCCCGCGCCGCCCCCCGAGGAAACGGTTATTTCCCGCGTGGGTGCCGATGGGGACGGCGTGGGCGCACTCGCAAACGAGGCTCCGCTCTACATCCCCTTCACCCTGCCGGGGGAACGTGTCCTCGCGCGCCCCGTCGCGCGCCATGGGGAGGGTTGGACCGCCACAGCCGAGGCGATCCTGGAACCGAGCCCCGAACGAATCGCGCCACAGTGCGAGCATTTCGGCACCTGCGGCGGCTGCGTCGCGCAGCATTGGGCCGAGCCGGGCTACCACGCCTGGAAGATCGCGCTGTTGCAGGCGGGTCTTCGCCGAGCCGGGTATGGGGACGCGCCGATTGGGCCGATCGTGGCGGGGGTGCCGGGGTCGCGGCGGCGGATCGACCTCGCGGTGCGGCGGTTGCCGGCGGGGGTGCGCCTTGGGCTGCATCGCGCTCGGTCGTCCGACGTGGTGGACCTGACCGCCTGCACCATCCTGCACCCCGATCTGTTCGCCCTGATCGCCCCGTTGCGCGCGCTGCTGACCCGGCTGCGGACGCTGCGGAAGGAGGCATCGGTGGTGATCAACCTGCTGGACTCCGGCCCGGATTTTCTTCTCCGTGGCGATGCGCCAATCGAGCAGACCGATCGTAATCTGCTGATCGAATTCGCTCGGGATCACGGCTTGCCCCGCGTGTCCTGGGCGCTCGGCGTCGCGACGCCGGAGACTGTTTGTTTGCTCCGCCCGGCCATCACGTCGCTGTCGGGGACTGTCGTGGCGCCTCCGCCGGGCGCGTTCCTGCAAGCGGCTGCCGTTGGGGAACTGGCGATCATCGATCACGTGCTGGCGGCGCTACCGGCGAAGCTGACGGCCAGGTCGCGGGTGGCCGAGCTGTATGCTGGATGCGGGACGATTACGTTCGCGCTGGCGCCGAAGGTTCGCGTCGCGGCGTTCGAGGGCGACCGCGACGCCTTCACCGCTTTGCGCACCGCCGCCAACAATCCCGCGACCGGCGGACGGGTGGAGGCAATCCAGCGCGACCTGACCCGCCAACCTTTGTTGGTCAAGGAGCTTTCGTCGTTCGCCGCGGTGGTACTGGACCCCCCGCATAACGGCGCGCCCGAGCAGACGGCGCAGATTGGGGCGTCTGGGGTGGGGACGGTGGTTTATGTCAGCTGCAATCCCGGGGCTTTGGCGCGGGATGGGTTGTTGCTCAAACAATCTGGTTACCGGCTGGAGTCGGTGACGCCGATCGACCAGTTCCTGTGGTCGGCGCGGCTGGAGAGCGTGTGCGTGTTCCGGCGTTCGTAAGAGAAAGAATTTTTTACAGGGACGCATGGGATAAGTGGGATTTTTTATTGCAGACATAACAGTGTTAAGCAATTGAAACTGTCAACACAACGGGCCTTTGGTTTCATTACACCCGCCGTGCCCTTTGGATACAGACCGCGGCAGGTCGTCCGCAGCGACGTGTCGTCGCCCCGCGCGGCGAACCTTCGCATTGTCGAACGGCTTGTGCAGGCAATTCATTCGCATCATCACCACTCGCCCGCCAGGATCGGCGATCCGCACCGTGACGCCTGGATTTTGCTTGAGGCTGGGGATCAGGTCAGTCAGCGGCCGTTCCCACCAGTCCACCTCGCCAGTCGCCAGCGCCGCCGAGGCGGTCGCGTGGTCCGGGATCACCACCCATTCGACCCGCTGGAAATGCGCGACCTTCCCGCCCG
>CAIVDX010000730.1 GCA_903904805.1 uncultured Rhodospirillales bacterium | reverse complement strand
TCAACCGAGAGCGTCTTCCCCATCCATGCTGGCCTCCGCTCCAGCATCAACGGTGAATCACATCACGCCCGCGTCGCGGAATCCCCTATTCGACTCCGGATGAAAAGAACCTGCTCTAGAGCGTGCGGCCGGAGCCACGCGCTAGAGCTTCCGGCCGAGATAGCGCTCCACCTGGCGCCGCTCCCAGGCGGCGTTCAGGAAGGGCACCTTGTCGAACACGCGCATCGCATGGAACAGCAACCCGCTGCCCCAGCCCAGCGCCACCCAGATCACCCACAGATGGCGTGGGCTGGTCAGCAGGTTCACCCCCGTCAGCACGGCGATCACCGCGCAATACTGCATCAGGTGCATGTAGAACCCTTTCACCTTGCGCACATGGGCGAAGGCCAGGGCCTCGTCGGCGCTGTCCGGCTGGGCTGTGATGGTTGTCATGTCGTTCTCTCCAAGGGCCGCAAAATCGAGGTTGAACGCGGCGCCGAGGGCCTTCATCGACTCCACGCTCGCGGATTGTCCGCGCTCGATGCGCTGGATGGTGCGCACGCTCAGCCCGCTCACCTCGGCCAGCTGCTCCTGCGACCAGCCTTTTTGAAGCCTGAGTTTTTGAACCGACATGTGCATCTCCTCGCTCATCGCCGCCATCCCTGCGCAAAACCCCCGGTGGCGGCCACGACACGGGCCCGCCACGCCCCGCCAGCATGCCGCCAGTTGGCCGTTAAACGAGATATGGATGTGGCAGGTGCGGCCCCTCAGGGCCAGAGGATCGCCTGGGCCGAGACATCGGCGTCCATCAGCCCCTGGGCGCGGCCGATGATGTTCCACTCAGCGATCTGCGCGGCCGACACCTCCGCCGCGTAGTTGGAGAATGGCAGCGAAGCCACCTGCTCGGCGGTGAGCTTCAGATATTTCGCCTCGGCCGCCTCCGCCTCACGTTTGTGGCCGGGAATATAGGCCACCGCCTCGGCCAGCCCGGCACGAATGCCGGCGATCTCCTTTGAATGCGCGGCGGCCCAGTCGCGGGTGGCGACATAGACGTTCGAGAGCAGCCCGTTCTGGAAATGCGCGGTGAAGGGAGAAATCTCCACCCCGATCCCCGACGCGATGAACCGCCCGATGAAGGGCTGCGTGGTCGTCACCGCGTCCACCTGACCCATCCGCAGCAGATCGCCCATCTGGTTGAACGGCACCTCAACAAACACCACCCGGCCCGGATCAACCCCGGCATCGGCCAGCCATTGCCGGAACAGCACATGGTAGAAGCTGCCGATCGCCGACACGCCCACCCGCTTGCCGATGAAATCCGCCGGCTCACGCAGCCTGGTGCCGGCCGGGCCCATCACCGAGCCGTTCGGATTGTCCTGCTTCACCACCGAACCGCCGGCGATCAACACCAGATCGAGCCCGCCGGAGACCGCCTGCAGCAGCAGCGGCGCGGTGATGCCGCCGATCTGCAGCGTGTTCGAGACCAGCCCCGGCGGGATCACCCCGCCATTCGGCAGCATCTGCAGCGACACCTCCACGCCATGCGCGGCGAAGAAGCCCTGCTCCGCCGCCACGAACGCCGCCATATACTCGTTGACGGCCGTGTAGCCGAGCACCACCGGCTCGGCGCGGGCCGGGCCGGCCAGCAGCAGCACCAGCGCAAGCAGCCGGCGCATCACGCGTGCAGCGCCTGCCAGATCTTCTGCGCGGTGGCGGGCATCGCCAGCTCCACGTTGGGCAGCGCGCTCATGATGGCGTTCACGATGGCCGGCGGCGCGGCCGTCGTGCCGGCCTCGCCGGTACCCTTCACGCCGAGCGGGTTGGTGGTGCAGGGAACCTCGATATGGGTGCTGTCGAACATCGGCAGATTATCCGCCCGAGGCATTGCGTAATCCATAAAGGAGCCAGCGAGGAGCTGGCCGCTGTCGGGATCATACACCGTGTCCTCGGTCAGCGCCTGGCCGAAGCCCTGAGCGATTCCGCCATGGATCTGGCCCTCCACCACGGTGGCGTTCAGAACCCGACCGCAATCGTCGGCGGCGGTGTAGCGCTGCAGCGTCACCTCGCCGGTTTCCGGATCGATTTCGAGCTCGGCGATGTGACAGCCATTGGGAAAGGACAGCTTGGCATGCAGTGTCTCGGTGGTGTCCAGGCTCTCGCCGATCTCGCCTGCCCGCGCGGCGATCTCGATCAGGCTCAGTCCGGCGCCCGCCGCGGTGCTGAAGCGGCCATTCTCATAGCCCAGCGCATCGGGCGTGGTCTGCAACAGCTGAGCAGCGAGCGTGCGCGCCTTGCCAAGCACCACCTGGGCGCATTGCACGATCGCCCCGCCGGTCAGCATCGTCGAGCGTGACGCCACAGCACCCATGCCAGGCACGTCGCGCGCGGAATCGCCACAGGTGATTGTGATCTGCTCGCGCGGCACGCCGAGCCAGTCGGCCGCCACCTCGCCAAACACAGTGGTGTGCGCCTGGCCCTGGCTCACCGGGTTGATGCTGACGGCGATGCCACCGGATTTTGGGAAGCTGATCCGCGCCGGCTCCTCAGGATGGCCGCCCGCGTTCTCCAGGAAGCAGGCCACACCGATGCCGCGCAGCTTGCCGCGCGCCGCCGACTCCGCGCGCCGCGCGGGGAAGCCGGCATAGTCGGCCCGCGCCACAGCGGTTTCGAACACACGCGGGAAATCGCCGCTGTCATAGACCGTGTCGACGGCGGTGGTGTAGGGCATCGCGCTGGCCGGGATCAGGTTCCGTCGGCGCAGCTCGACCGGATCGATGCCGGTGACCTTCGCCGCGCTCTCCACTAGGCGCTCCACCAGATAGTTGATCTCCGGCCGCCCCGCGCCGCGATAGGGGCCGATCGGCACCGTGTTGGTCACCACGCAGCGCACATGCAGCCCGATCAGCGGAATGTCATACTGGCTCGGCAGGCAGGCGATCAGATTGACGGTGTTGGCGAAGATGCCCACGCCGGTGATGTAGGCGCCCACGCCGGCGATGCCCTCGATCTTCGCGGCGAGGAACTTGCCGCGGGCGTCCATCGCCACCTCGGCGGTCCAGTGATTGTCGCGCCCCTGATTGTCCGACACGAACGCCTCCGAGCGGCCGGAGACCCAATGCACCGGGCGGCCGACCAGGCGCGCCGCCTGCAACAGCGCGGGATATTCCGGATAGCCCGACGCCTTCATGCCGAAGCCGCCGCCGACATCATCGGTGATCACGCGCAGCTGGCCGGGCTTGAGCTTCATGCACATGCCAACCTGCATGGCGATGCCCGCCGCACCCTGGCTGGGCGCGCGCAGCAGATATTTGTCATT
Organism: uncultured Rhodospirillales bacterium; assembly: GCA_903904805.1. Lineage (GTDB taxonomy): Bacteria > Pseudomonadota > Alphaproteobacteria > Acetobacterales > Acetobacteraceae > CAIVDX01. Next base: position 3,217 of record CAIVDX010000730.1, on the reverse strand, counting down.
CGCCGGATCGTAGCTGGCGGTGGCCGCGCGAGGCTCCATGGTGGCGACGACCAGGCGCTGGTTCGGCGTCTCGGTCTTGGCGATGAAGGCCGCCTTGGCGAAGGCCTCGTCGATGGCCTTGGCGCGCGCGCCGCCCTCGTCGCGGGGACCGACCCAGTCGAAACACACATTGCCGGGGAAATCCGGCCAGATCTGCGGCGCGCCAGGCGCGATCGCGGCCAGCACCGAGGTGACCGGCGGCAGGCTGTCGAACTCGACGATCACGGCCTCGGCGGCATCCTGCGCCGCAGCGGCATTCTCGGCGATCACCAGCGCCACTGGCTCGCCGACATGGCGCACCCGGTCCTTGGCCAGCACGGCGCGAAACACGCCCTTGGCCATCTGGCCGAAGCGGTCGGGCTGCGGCATCGGACCGGAGACGGAGCCCATGCCGAGATCGGCGAAGTCCGCACCGGTGAACACCGCGATCACCCCGGGCAACGCGCGGGCGGCGGTGGCATCAACCCGGGTGAGATCGGCGAAGGCAACCGGCGCACGCACGAACACCGCGACGGCAGCGTCGGCGGGGCGAATATCGTCGCCATAGCGGCCACGGCCGGTGAGCAGTGGCGGATCCTCCAGGCGACCTGTCCAGGCATGGCTGTGGCTGGCGGTGTCGACAATATCGGCCATGATGTGTTTCCCCCAGAAGCGCGCAGTCGATCGCGTGTGCGAGCGCTGTGATTCGGGCGCAGTGTTGTCACATCCGCGGACGGACGCAACCCGGCTGCGGCCTCAGATCGGGTCGTAGCTGGCGATGAAATCGCGCATGCGCGGATAGACCTGCTCGCGCCAGCGTCGGCCATTGAAGATGCCGTAATGCCCGGCACCTTCCTGCAGCCAATTGTATTTCATGCTGTCCGGCAGGCCGGCGCACAAATCATGCGCTGCCAGCGTCTGGCCGGGCGCGCAGATATCATCCAGCTCGCCCTCGATGGTGAACAAAGCCGTGTGCCCGATCGCCGCGGGATCAACCCTCTCGCCGCGACACACAAGGGTGCCGCGCGCCAGCGCGTGATCCTGGAACACGGTCTTGAGCGTCTGCAGATAGAATTCGGCGGGCAGATCCATCACCGCGGTATATTCGCGGTAGAAGGCGCGATGCGCCTCGACGCTGTCATCGGCGCCCTTCATCAGATTGTTGAACTGATCGACATGCGCCTGCACATGCCGGTCGGGGTTCATCGCGACGAAGGCGATGAGCTGCAAAAAGCCCGGATAGACGCGGCGGAACGCACCGCCATAGCGCCAGGGCACGGTGTTGACCACGTTGCGCTCGAACCAGGAGAGCGGCTTGCCGCGCGCCAGTTCCGACACCTGGGTGGGGGCGGCGCGCGTGTCGATCGGCCCCCCCATCAGCGTCATGCTCGGCGGCTGCGCCTCGCTGCCACGGGCGGCCATCAGCGCCACTGCCGCCAGCACTGGCACAGCCGGCTGGCACACCGCGAGCAGATGCGTGCCGGGGCCGAGATGCTCGATGAAGCGGATCACGTGGTGGATATTGTCGTCGAAATCGAACTGGCCGGCACTCAGCGGAATGTCGCGCGCATTCTGCCAATCCGTGATGTAGACATCATGATCAGCGAGCAGCGTGGTGACTGTGCCGCGCAGCAGAGTGGCGAAATGCCCGCTCATCGGGGCCACGATCAGCAGCCGCGGCTGCACGATGTCGCTGCGTTTGCGGAAATGCAGCAGATGGCAGAACGGCGTGCGGTCCACCACCTCTTCGGTGATCTCAACCTGCTGACCGGCCACCGTGACGCTCTCGATGCCGAAGGGCGGGCGCACATGCGTGGTGGTGGGTTCGGCCACCATCTCCAGCGTTGCCAGCGTCATGCGGGGCATGAAGCTTTCCAGCCCGCCATCGCGCAGTGGCCGCAACCATGTCGCGGCGGCCTGCGACAGAATCCGCAGCGGAAATCCCAGATCGAGGTTCGCCTGGTACATTTGATAGATCATGCCCGGAGTGTACGCCTTCAGCCCCCGGCGCTGCAACATCATGCGCCTTGCGCGATACTGCCTTGCAGCGAGCGCGGGTTTTGGGCGCGCTGCCCGGAGCCGCCCTGGTGTTGACGCCATGCGGCGGCTGCTGCACCTGAGATGCCTGGAAACGCAGTCAACGCCGGGCGCGGACAAGGCCATACGGGAGCGAAATCATGCAGATGCACGAGGTGCGGGTTCACCCGTCCAAGTCCGAACTCAAGCGCGAGGACCAGCTGGCCTGGAAGATCGCCGCGGTGGCCGCCGACAAGGTCGCGGTCGGCAAGGATGTGGCGGGCATGATCATCAACCGCATCATCGACAACGCGGCGGTGGCGATGGCCTCGATCAATCGCCGCCCCATCGTCTCCGCCCGCGCCATGGCGCTCGGTCATCCCCGCAAGGGCGGGGCGACGATTTTCGGCATTGGTGGCGCGCGGCGCTTCAGCCCGGAATGGGCGGCCTGGGCGAACGGCACCGCGGTGCGCGAACTCGACATGCACGACACATTTCTCGCCGCCGACTACAGCCACCCCGGGGACAATATCCCGCCGATCCTCGCCGTGGCGCAGACGATGGAAAAATCCGGCCGTGATCTGATCCGCGGCCTTGCCACCGGCTACGAAATCCAGATCGACCTGGTTCGCGCGATCTGTTTGCATGAATTCAAGAAGGACCACATCGCCCATCTCTGCCCCGCCCAGGCCGCCGGAATCGGCACGCTGCTCGGGCTGAAGTCCGAGGTGATCTATCAAGCCGTGCAACAGGCCGTGCATGTCAGCTTCGGAACCCGCCAGTCCCGCAAAGGCGAGATCAGCAGCTGGAAGGCCTACGCGCCGGCCTTCTCGGGCAAGCTGGCGATCGAGGCGGTGGACCGCGCGATGCGTGGCGAGGGCGCACCCAGCCCGATCTATGAAGGCGAGGACAGCGTGATCGCCTGGATGCTCGGCGGCAAGGAGAGCGTCTATCACGTGCCGCTGCCCGCCCCAGGCGAGGCCAAGCGCGCGATCCTCGACAGTTTCACCAAGGAGCACAGCGCGGAATATCAAAGCCAGGCGCTGATCGATCTGGCCTTCCGCATGCGTGAAAAGATCAAGGACTGGAATGCGATCGAGAAGATCCTGATCCATACAAGTCATCACACCCATTACGTGATCGGCACCGGTGCCAACGATCCGCAGAAGATGGATCCGAAAGC
>CAIVDX010000729.1 GCA_903904805.1 uncultured Rhodospirillales bacterium | reverse complement strand
CGCCGCGCTGCAGACGCTCGCCGGCGAGGGGCTGCTGACATATCTGCCCAATCGTGGCTTTCTGGTGCGCAGCTTCGCGCTGGCTGACATCGTGGATGCCTATGAGATGCGTGTGCTCGCCGAGGGCCTGGCCGCCCGGCTGGCCGCTGAGCGCGGTCTGTCGGCCGCCGCGCAGATCAATCTGGAGGACACACTCGCACAGGGCGATTCCCTTCTGCGCACTGAGGAATCTGCAAGCGGCGCGCGCCCGGCCTATGCGCGGGTGAATGAGGATTTCCACACCACGATCCATGAGGCCGCCGGCACGCCTCTGGTGCTGGATGTGATCCGGCTGTGCCAGCGCGTGCCGCAAAGCTCCACCCACAACGTGGTTGCCTTCGAGCTCGAGGACGTGCGGACCCGCCACGAGGCGCATCACCGCATCTTCGAGGCGATCGTCATGCGCGAGCCGCGCCAGGCCGAGACGCTGATGCGCCAGCACGTGCTCTCGGTGAAGGGCTCGCTCGTGCGGGCCTACACGGGCGCCAGCCGCAGGGCCAGCGGGCAATGAGCCCCTTGCCCAAAAATGCGGCTATGGCTGCCCATCGAAAGTGCATACATTTTCCGCCATCTGTCACACATCTGCATCCACCAGGACGTGCCCAATGAGCGCTGACGACGACAACGCAATCGAGCGGATCACCGACAACCGTCTGCCGCATTACGAGCCCTATGGCTGGCACCATTGGCCGGAGCATCCCTGGCTGGCCTACCAGTTCCGTCGGGGCCTGGGCGAAACGCAGGAAGGCGGCGGCGCGGTCTCGGAAATTTTCCAGGCAGCGTCGCGCATGATCCCCGGCGATCTGGAAAGCTGGCATGAGGAGTGGCTGCGCATCGCCGAACGCAACCACAGCCGCGCGCGCGACGAGGAAAAGGCCGGCCATGTTCGCACCGCGATGAACTGCTATTTGCGGGCGGCGGACTATTACCGCCAGGCGGAATTCCATCTGGAACCGACCGACCCCAGGCGCCTGCCGACCTTCGAGAAGATGGAGGCCTGCTCGCTGGGCTTTCTGACCAGGCTGAATCCGCCCGGCTTCGCGGTCGATATCCCCTATGAGGATGGCAAGCCGATCTGCGGCTATTTCGTGCCCACACCCTTCCCCGGCGAACGCCACCCTGTGCTGATCTGCATGGGCGGCCTCGACTCGATCAAGGACGAGATGTGGTTCATGCAGGCGCGTGGCGCCCTGCAGCGCGGCATCTCGGTGCTGATGATCGATGGCCCCGGCCAGGGCGGCACCCTGCGCCGCCACGGCGTGGTGAACCGACCAGACACCGAAGTGCCCATCGGCGCCTGCATCGACTGGTTGGAGACCCGCGCCGATGTCGATCCCGCCCGCATCGCGGTCTGCGGCTCCTCGCTCGGCGGCTATTACTCGGCCCGCGCCGGCTGCTACGAACACCGCCTCGCCGCGGTGATCGCGCATGGCGCTGTCTGGGACATCTTCGACATGTGGGGCGACAAGTCAGACGATTTCGGTCTCGCAATGCACATCCGCTGGGTGTTCGGCAAGCCGAGCATGGCCGAAGCGATGGAGAAGGCGCGTGCCTTCACGCTGAACGGCCATTTGCAGAACATGCGCTGCCCCTTCCTGATCGTGCATGGTGGCCATGATGTGCTCACCCTCTCCGCCGCGCGCCACACCTACGACTATGCGCACAAACACGGGGTGAACGTGACAATGCGGGTGCTCACACCTGAGGAAACCGGCGCCGAGCACTGCCAGCATGACAACCCGACCATCGGCCAGGAAATTCTGGCGGACTGGCTCGCCGACATTTTCAAGATCGATCAGGCAACGCTTCTGCGCGCCGCCGCAACCGCAATGATATAGGCAGATCATGGAATTCGGCGTCTCCCCTCTGCGACCCGCGCTGCTCGCGATCGATCTGCATCGTGGCCATCTCGATCTGTCGGTGGCGACCATGCCAACCTCCGCGGAGTGCGCGGCGCGCGTGCTCGCGGCCAATGCGCGGCTGATGGGCTGGTGCCGCACCGCCGGCATTCCGGTGATCCACATGCTCACCTGCTATAACGACGCTGCCGAGATCCGCGCCAATCCGTATTGGTCGGCCGCGGCCGAGAAGCCCGGCAACACAAGGCGCAACGCGATGCGGCACAACCTCAAGGGCGGACCTGGTGTCCACGTGATGCCGGAGGTGTATGACGCTCGCGATTTCGTTGTGGACACCAAGAAGCGTTATGACTGCTTCATCGCCACCGACCTCGATTTTCTGCTGCGCACGCATGGCATCAACGCGCTGCTGATCACCGGGGTGAACACCAACAGCTGCGTGCTGGCCACCACCATCGCCGCCTCGGTGCGCGATTATGCCGCCATCGTCGTCGAGGATTGCGTTGACACGATGGACACGCCAGACCTGCACACCGCCGCACTTGCCTGCATCCGCACCGCCTTTGGCACGGTTCTGACCACCGATGCCATCATGTCCGGCGCGCTGGGAAAGGAGAATTTCCATGACACTGCCGCGTGAACGCGCCCCGTTTTCCGCCATCGTCGATCGCCCGCCGCTGAAACTGCCCGGCAACGCCCGCGTGGTGATCTGGTCGATCGTCAATCTTGAAGTGTGGGACATCGGCCGTCCGATGGCACGTCAGATCCTGCCGGCCCCCACCGGCATCCCGCTGCTGCCCGATGTGCCGAACTGGAGCTGGCACGAATACGGCATGCGCGTCGGGGTCTGGCGCTTCTTCAAGATGTACGAGCAGCTCGGCATCACCCCCACCCTGTCCATCAACGCGCGCGTCTGCGAGGACTATGAGCGTGTGGCGGCAACGGCGCGCGATCGCGGCTGGGAATTCATGGCGCATGCCTATGACCAGATGCCGATCCACAAATATGAAGATCAACGCGGGATGATCCACAAATCGATGGACATCATCGAGAAATTCACCGGCAAGCGCTCTGTTGGCTGGCTTGGCCCGGGCCTCACCCAGACCTACGAAACGCCGGACCTGCTCGCCGAGGCAGGCGTGAAATATATCGGTGACTATGTGTGGGACGATGAGCCCGTGCGCATCTCCACCTCGCATGGCCCGCTGGTCACGCTGCCCTACACGGTGGAGTTGAACGATATCCCCACCATGATCGTGCAGCACCATGAATCGCCCTACTGGGCCACGCGCTGCATCGACATGTTCGACCGGCTGCACCAGGAAGCCGCCGAGCGGCCGAAGATCATGGCGATCGCGATTCATCCCTATATCTCGGGCCAACCCCACCGCATCAAATATCTCGAGCAGATCTACGAACATATCGGTCGGCATTCCGACGTGCTGTACTGGACCGGCGAGCAGATCCTCGACTGGTACAACACGCAAAACCCGTGAACAGCCTCAACCTCTTCCAGCTGCTCAACGGGCTGACCTTCGCGGCACTTCTGTTCGTCGTCGCGTCCGGGTTCACGCTGATCTTCGGGCTGATGCGGATCGTCAATCTTGCCCATGGCGCCTTGTATCTTGCCGGCGGCTATGCGGGCTACACGGTCGGGCGGCTCACCGGATCATTCGCGTTGGGCGTGCTGGGCGCGATGGCCGCGGCGGCGTTGCTCGGGTTGATCCTGGATCGCGGATTGCTGCGCTTCGTGCGCGGCTATGATCTGCGCCAGGTGTTGCTCACACTTGGCGTCGCACTCGTGATCGATGACATGCTGCTGGTGGCCTTCGGGGGTGACACCTTCACCGTCGCGGTGCCGGAGGGCTTGCGCGGCGCGGTACGGTTCGCCGGCGTCTTCTACCCGCGCTACCGGCTGTTCGTGCTGGCACTTGGCGTCGTTGTGTTCGCGGCACTCTGGATTTTGCTCAATCGGACGCGGCTCGGTGCGCTGATCCGCGCCGGGGTCGATGACGCCGAGACGATCGACGCGATGGGCATCAATATCCGTCGCATTTTCCTCTTCACCTTCCTGCTCGGTGCGTCGCTCGCCGGTCTTGGCGGCGCGGTGGGTGGGGCGTTCCTCACCATTTATCCCGGCGCGGATGCGGAGATTCTGGTGTTCTCGCTGGCCGTGGTGATCATTGGTGGGCGCGGCAGTCTGGCCGGTGCTGCAATCGGCGCGCTGATGGTCGGCCTGCTGAACGCGATCGGCCAGGTGATGTTCCCCGAGCTGGCCTATTTCGTGATCTTTGGCCCGGTGGCGGCGATTTTGGCGTTCCGACCGCTCGGCCTGTTCGGCAAGCCGGCATGAGCGCGCGCCGCACCGCTCTGTGGTTGATGCTGCTTGTGCTGCTGGTGGCGCTGCCGCTGCTGCTGCCCACCTATCAGATCAGCCTCGCCACACAGATCCTCATCTTCGCCGTGCTTGGCATGTCGATCGACATTCTCGCAGGCTATGCCGGGCGCACGCCGCTCGGCCATGGCGCGATCTTCGGCACCGCGACCTATGTCGCGATCTGGTTCACCACCAATCATGGTGGCGCGATCTGGCTGGGTCTGCTGCTCGGCGTGCTCGCCGCCGGGGTGGTGGCGCTGATCTTCGGACTGCTCGCGGTGCGCACCAGCGGTGTCTATTTCCTGTTGCTGACACTGGCCTTGGGCATGATCGTCTGGGGCGTGTGTCTGCGCTGGACCAACGTGACCGGCGGCGAAAATGGCCTGCGCGGCGCACTGCGTCCGGTCTGGCTGGTCAGTCAGAGCAATTTCTACTGGCTGACGCTCAGCGTGGTCGCGATTGTCACGGTGCTGCTCTACCGCATTCTGCATTCGCCCTTCGGCCTGTCATTGCGTGGCATCAATGACAGCGACAGCCGCATGCGCAGCCTCGGCTACAACAGCACGCAGCATCTGGTGGTTGCCTTCGTCATCTCCGGACTGATCGCCGGGATCGCGGGCGCCTTGTATGCGATGTTCAATGAATATGTCAGCCCCTCCACCGTCGCCCTCGGCCAATCGGTGCGTGGCCTGCTGGTCGCGGTCGCCGGCGGCCTGGGCACGATGTTTGGCGGTTTTGTCGGTGCGATCGTCATCGTCGCACTCGAAAATCTGGTCAGCGCCTATACCGAGCGCTGGCAGAGCGTGATGGGGCTGATGTTCATCCTCATCATGATCTTCGCCCCTGAAGGTATCCTCGGCCGGGCACGAACCTTGCTCGGCAAACGCACCAAACCCACACTCTCACCCCCCATCAAACGGAGTTCCCCATGAAGCGTCGTGATCTTCTGCAACTCTCCTCACTGGCGGCGGCGGCCACGCTGGCGCGCCCGGCGATCGTGCGCGCGCAGGATGTGCCGATCCGCATCGGCGTGATGGCCCCGCTCACCGGCGTGGTGGCCTCTGGCGGCAAGGAAATGGTCGATGATTTCTCGCTGTTCTGGGAACAGCAGGGCAACATGGTCGCCGGCCGCAAGGTGGAGATCCTGGTCGAGGATGATGGCTCTAACCCGGACATCTCGCTGCAGAAGGCGCGCAAGCTGGTCGAGCAATCCAAGGTCGACATGCTGTTCGGCAACCTGCTCGCCAACACCGGCCTGGCCGTCGCCAATTATGTGAAGGGCACCGGCACGCCCTATTTCATCCCGATCATCGCCGCCGACGATCTCACCCAGCGCGCGCGCATCCCCAACGTGGTGCGCGTCGCCGGCTACACCGCCAGCCAGACCGCGCGGCCCCTCGGCGACTGGGCGCTGAAGCAGGGCTACAAAAAGATCGCGACCATCGCGCAGGATTATGCGTTCGGCCATGAGCAATGCGGCGGCCTGGCGCAGACCTTCACCGAGGGCGGCGGACAGATCGTCGCGCAATTCTGGAATCCGCTGAACACGTCAGACTTCAGCCCCTATCTGGGCCAGATCGCCAGCTCCGGTGCGGATGCGGTGTTCGCGATGGAAACCGGGGCGGATGCCACGCGCTTCATGAAGCAGTTCGCCGATTTCGGCCTCAAGGGGAATATTCCCCTGCTGGGCGCGATGAACATGACCGACCAGTCGGTGATCCGCACCATGGGTCCTGAGGTTGAGGGCATCATCTCGGCTGCCCAGTTCGCCGAGGGCTCCGACAATCCGGTCACCCAGGCCTTCGTGAAAATGCATATCGCGAAGTTCGGCACCATTCCCTCGCTCTATGGCTTCTCGATGTATTCCGGCGCCATGTGGGTGTTCGAGGCGCTGAAAAAGATCAATGGCAAGGCCGAGGATTCGAAGGCGCTGGTGGCCGCGGTGCTGTCCACCGATCTCACCGGCTCGCCGCTGGGCAAGACCGTGAAGCTCGATGCGTTCGGCAACCCGATCTATGACATCTATATCCGCAAGGTTGGCAAGAATGCCGATGGCAAGTGGGTGAACATTCCCTTCGCGGAATACCCGGCGGTGTCGCAATTCTGGAAATATGACGCCGCCACCTACATGAAGCAGCCCTCCTATTCGCGCGACTTCCAGGGCATCAAGAAGGGCTGAGTGATTTGACTGAGGCGCTGCTTCGGCTGAGCGACGTGGGCGTTCAGTTCGGTGGGCTGAAGGCGGTGGATGGGGTGAGCCTGTCCATTCCGCCGGGGCAGCGCCGTGCGATCATCGGGCCGAATGGCGCGGGCAAGACCACCTTGTTCAACGCCATCACCGGCATGGTGCCACCCACCACCGGAACGGTCCTGTTTGATGGGCATGACATCACGAGGCTTTCCATCCATCGGCGCGCACGGCTGGGCCTGGGGCGGACATTCCAGATCACCAATCTGTTCCCCCGGCTGACGGTGGCGGAGAATCTGCGCCTCGCGCTGCGCGGACCGGTGGGCGGAAAATTCGCGATCTTCGCGGCCGACCGCCTCACGCCCGAGCAGGCAACGCGCGCCGAGCATGCGTTGGCCGTCTGCCGCATGGATCGCATGGCCTCGGCGAAGGTTGCTGATCTGTCCTACGGCGAACAGCGCCAGCTTGAGCTCGCCATGGCGCTCACCGCCAGCCCGCGCCTGCTGTTTCTCGACGAACCCGCCGCGGGTCTGTCTCCCGCCGAGCGCGGCATCGTGGCCACCATCATTCGGGATCTGCCGCGCACACTCACACTGGTGCTGATCGAACACGACATGGATCTGGTGCTCAGCCTGGTGGATTACGTCACCTGCCTCAATCAGGGCCGCCTGCTCACCGAGGCCGCCCCCGAGGCGATTCGCAGCGACCCCGATGTGCGTCGCGTCTATCTGGGCACGCCGCATCATGCTTGAGGTTCGCGCGATCGAAAGTTTCTACGGTGCGGCGCAGGTGCTGCACGGTGCCAGTCTGAATGTGCGCGCGCATGAGGTGGTGGCCCTGCTCGGCCGTAACGGCATGGGCAAGACCACCCTGGTGCGCTCGATCATGGGGCTGATGCCACCGCGCGTCGCACGCGGCTCGATCACCTGGAACGGAACCGAACTGGTCGGTCTCGCCCCGCACCAGATTGCCCGGCTGGGCGTGGCAATCGTTCCGCAGGGGCGTCGGTTGTTCCCTTCATTGACAGTGATGGAGCATCTCACCTGCCTCAAGCCGGCCTCCTCGAAGCAGGGCTGGACGGTGGCGCGCGCGCTGGAGCTGTTTCCGCGCCTGGGCGAGCGGGCCGGCCATCGCGGCAACCAGCTCTCCGGCGGTGAGCGCCAGATGCTGGCGATCGCGCGTGCATTGATGACGGACCCGCAGCTGATCCTGATGGATGAGCCCTCCGAAGGCCTCGCGCCCGTCATGGTGCAGCATGTCGAGACCATCATCGCGGAATTGAAGCGGGATGGCCTGGCGATTCTTCTGGTGGAACAGAACCTGTTCAGCGCGCTCGCGGTTGCCGACCGCGTGTTCGTGCTCGACACGGGCTGCGTGGTTCACGAGGCCGCCGCCGGCAGCGATGGCGCCACGCCAGCCTCATTGCTGCGCTTTCTGGGTGTTGGCTAATCGCTGATATCATGAGGACCAGACAGGCTCCGCTCGCAACGCCTGAAGGAGACCGCGCATGAAGATCGCCGACGCGCCCGTGTTTCGTCGCTTCTGGTATCCCGCCATGCCGCTCGCGGCCCTCGCGGACGGCCCCAAGCCGTTCGCCCTGTTCGGCGAGGAGATGGTGATCTGGCAGGCGCCCGATGGCAGCGTTGCCGCCGTGCGCGATGAATGCTGCCACCGCTCGGCGAAGCTTTCACTGGGCTGGACACAGAACAGCCACATCGTCTGCCCCTATCACGGCTGGCAGTTCGATGCCTCCGGACAGTGCCGGATCATTCCGCAAATGCCGGACCAGACGCCGCCCGAAAGTGCCTATGTGCGGCCCTATTTCGCGCAAACCCGCTACGGCCTCGTCTGGGTCGCGGTCGAGCAGCCACTCGCCCCCATCCCCGATCTGCCGGAGGCCGACGATCCCTCCTACCGGCTGATCCAGGAATTCCACGAGGTGTGGGAGATGAGCCTGTTTCGCCTTGTCGATAATTGGTTCGACCTCTCCCATGTCGCCTTCGTGCATCAGGGCACACAGGGTGACACCAGCCGACCGGTGCCGCCGGAGGAGACGATCGAGGAGACAGAATTCGGCCTCACCTCCTACAGCGAGGTGCTGGTTGCCAACCGCAGCGAGGGCAAGCTTTATACCGGCATCGAGACGGACACCACGGTGCGCCGCCGCCTGGTGACCTGGTGGGGCCCGAACTGCCGCAAGCTGCACATCACCTATCCGAACGGCCTGCAGCACGTCATCTTCACCACCGCGACGCCGCTGGACGACAAACGCATCATCTTCACGCAGATGTGCATCCGTAACGACAGTGAGGCCGACGTGCCCGCGGCCGACGCGATCGCCTTCGACCGCAAGGTGACGCTTGAGGACAAGATCATCCTCGAATCAACCCGCGCCGATGTGCCGATCATGCCGTGGGAAACCCCCGAGCAGGGCATGCCGGCGGATCGCCCGGCGATGCGGGCACGGCGCAAACTGCGCGATATCATTGAGGCGCATGGCGGCATGCAGGCCCCCCACACCGCCTGACGCCGCGCGGCCTCAGGGTCTCATGCGGCCTGTGCTACTCGGCGGCCTTGCGCACCGTCATCGCGTTCACGCGCGGCAGCACCTGCTCGGCGGCCAGGATCATCGAGCGACGACCGAGATCGCGGTCCACCCAATCCTTGCCGGCATAGAGCAGGGTGCCGAACTCGCCCACCTCCTCCTGGAAGGCCGCGATCTCGTCAGCAACCTTGTCCGGCGTGCCCCAGATCACCAGCTTCTCCATCACATAGTCGAGCGTCACCGCCTCGTCGGGCATGTCACGGCTGGTCTTGAACAATTCGGCGCGGCCGTTCTTCACCAGCTTGGTGAGCAGCGAGTTGTAGTAATGGCGATACGGGCTCTGCGGGCCCAGCGCATAATCGCGCGCGGTGGCAAGATCATCCGCGACGAACACCGATTTCGCCACCCGCCAGTTCGCCGGATTGGCCGCCCGCCCGCCGCGCGCGCAGCCCTCGACATATTTCGGCCAGTGCGATTTTACCCAGACGGGCATGAGGAAGTTCGCCGAGATCGGTTCCCACCCGCGCGCCGCTGCCTCGGTGACGCCCTTCGAGAAGGGGGCAACGGCGGTGACCACGATCGGCGGATGCGGCTGCTGCAGCGGCTTCGCCACATAGCCCTGACCGATTTCGGGCAGCAACGTCTTCTCGGTGGTGATATTCCAGTATTTGCCTTGAATGTTGTAGGGCGGCTCCGACGACCACAGTTGCAGAACGGCGTTGATGCACTCAAGGAACATCTCGTTGCGGTTGGCCCCCAGATTGCCGAAGATCTCGGCGTCTGACAGCAGCCCGCCGGGGCTGATGCCAAAGATCAGCCGCCCATCAAGCAGATGATCGAGCATCGCAAGCTGGCTGGCCACCGCAGCGGGGTGCGCGTTGGGCATGTTCACCGTGCCGGTGCCCAGGCGAATGGTCTTCGTCGCCTCCGCCAGCGTGGCGATGAAGGTGATGCAGGAGGTGATGTTTTCCGCCTTGTCGGTCACATGTTCGCCGACCAAGCCTTCAACAAAGCCAAGCTCATCGGCCAGAATAAAGGCCTCGCGGTCCTCGCGCAGGCACTGGCGCCAATCCTTGCCGAGCGGATGGATCGGCATGGTGAAAAAGCCAAGCTGCATGGCGGGCCCCCGT
>CAIVDX010000728.1 GCA_903904805.1 uncultured Rhodospirillales bacterium | reverse complement strand
GGCGGCGAGTTCGGGTGGGGTGAGTGGACGGTCGAGTGCTTCGGCGCGCAAAGCCCAGGGGTTGAGGTTAAGGGCCAGCGCATCACGCGATGGTGCGGCGATGAGCTGGTGGTGTGCGAGGAGGGCGCGGATGGCATTGAGGCGTTGGCGGCGGCGGCGGATGACGCGGCGCATGCCGCGCTTTTCGCGGCGGATGGCGTTTTTTGGTTTGCGTTCCTTGTCTGTTTCGGGGGCGTCGAACATGCGGGTGCCGGCGGCGATGATGGTGCCGGTGGCGTCGTCCGTGTCGATGATGGCCCAGCCGAGAGAAGCGATGCCGGCGTCTATGCCCAATACGCGCATTGTATTCTTTCCAGACTTTCTTTTTGGATGAGCGGTGTATCGGTTTCGATGTTGACATGCTTGTGGGTGCATGCCAAAAATAATCCGGGAAATCGGTAGGGAAACCACGGCAAAGTGGTTTCTTTGAAATCACTGTAGAATTACCCCATGCAGGTTCGCCTGCATGGGGGATTTCGCGTTTTTGCTTTTGATGGTTTGGTTTGGGTCGCGGATGGTGCGACGCTCAGGGGTGTCATACCCAAGGGGCGCTGCTCGCGTCGGTTACCAGGGCCACCGGCCTTTCCCCGCATTCCAAACATAAGGGGTCTGGGGCCGTACGGCCCCAGCGGGTCCAGGGCAGAGCCCTGGCCCTCCTTTTCCCTGAGTTATTCTGCCGCGACTTTCACCTTGTCTCTGAAGTGCGGCATCACTTCGGAGGCGAACAGTTCCATGCTGCGGGTGGCCAGGTGATCCGGCATGGTGCCGAATTGCAGCATGGCGATGATGTTTTCCAGGCCGGTTTTGTCCTGCATTTTGGCGATCGCCTCGCGCACCGTCTTTGGGCTGCCGGCGACGACGGTGCCGCTTTCGATCAGGGCTTTCATGGTGGCGGAGCGCGGCTGGCTGAGTTGTTTGCCGCGCATTTTCATCGTGCGGGTGAAGCTCTCGATCGACATGTAGCCAGGCGGGAGCAGCATTTCGACGGGTTGGGGGAGGAAGAGGTTGAAGAGGGTTTCGGCGCCTTCGGTGGCTTCGGCGATGGCCTGTTCGTCAGTGTCGGCGACGTAGACGGGCATGGCCCAGCCGAGCTGGCTGCCTTTTGCCTCGTAGCCGTGATCGCGGGCGGCCTGGCGGTACATGTTCAGGTAGCGCTCGACGCTTTCGGCGGGGGCGAAGGTGACGATGAAGGGGTAGCGGTGGTCTGGCGCGGAGGCCCATTGGATGGTTTCGGAGCTGCCCTGTGAGGGGATCCAGATTTCCGGGTGGGGGCTCTGGTAGGGGCGGGGCCAGATGTTGACGTAGCGGTAGTTGTAGTGGTCGCCATCGAACTCGGTGGGGCCGGGCTGGGTCCAGGCCTGTTTGATGAGGTCGTGCGCCTCGTGGAAGCGTTCGTGGGAGAAGGTGGGGTTGACGCCGGTGGAGTGGTATTCGCTGCCGATGCCGCGGACGAAGCCGGTGATGATGCGGCCGCGCGACATGTTGTCGAGCATGGCGAATTCTTCGGCGATGGTGAGCGGGTTGTTCACCAGCGGCAGGGCGCGGCCGATGATGGCGATTTTCACGTGTTTGGTGCGCTGGATGAGGGCGGAGGCGATGAGGTTGGGGGCGGGCATCAGGCCGTAGGCGGTCTGGTGATGCTCGTTGACGGCGATGACGTCGAAGCCGAGTTCCTCGCCGCGGGCGAGGTGGGAGATGTAGGACTCGTATTCGTCCGCACCCTTTTTGGGGTCGTAGAGTTCATTGGAGAGCACCACCCAGGAGGCGCGCTGTTCGAGCGCCTTTTTCTGGTCGATGGGGCGATAGGGCATCAGGTGGAAGGAGGTGAACCTCATGCTGCGTGCTCCGCGATGAAGGACCGGACAAGGGAGAGGGTGGTGGCGGTGTGTTCGACGTGGGGCGAGTGGCCGCAGGCGTCGATGATGTGGGCGGACACGGTGGGGATGCGGGCGGTCCAGGCGGGGGCGTAGGCGGCCGGGAGGAGTTTGTCGTTCGCGCCCCAGATG
>CAIVDX010000727.1 GCA_903904805.1 uncultured Rhodospirillales bacterium | reverse complement strand
CGCGATGACGGCGGCGACGAGTTGCATCGTCTGCGGACTGATGGCGTTGCAATCGACGAAAATCGCCTTGCGGGCGGCAGTCTTCAGCGGACCAGCCATGCGCTCGGCCAGCGCCACCGCTTCGCCAGGTGGCAGGATCGACAGGAAGATGTCGGCAGCGGCCAACTCGGCGAGCGACGCCGCCTGCATGCCGGCCGCCGCCGCACGGGCAAGAGAGGCAGCTGAGCGGCCGCCGAGGTCGGTCAGCACGCGCGCACCGCTTTGTGTCAGTTGGGCCGCCACCCCTGCCCCCATGGCGCCGCAGGAGACAACCGCGATGGTGGGTTTCATCGCCCCCCCCTGATGTCGGCAACCTCGTTGATGACCAGCGGGATCGAAGCCTCGTTCAGCGGCGCCATAATGTGTGCGCCGGCGATGCCCTTGATCTCGGCCAGGCCGCGCAGCAGTTCGACGGCGATGGCGCGGCCTTCGGCTTTAGGGTCCGCGGCCTCGTCCATACGCGTGAGATACTCGTCGGCGATCACGGTACCCCAGAGATTTTCCTTCATCCAACGGCCGGATTTGGCCGAGGCCATCGGCGCGATGCCGATCAGAAGATGGAATTTGCCGGCCAGACCCGCCGCCTCGAGGGCTGCGACGTAGCGGCGCACCACGCCCAGATCCATGCAGAATTGGGTCTGCGCGAACTGCATCCCGCCGGCCGCCTTGGCGAGCAACGATTTCGGCTCCCAGCCGGGCGTGGGATCGATGGGAGCGTCCGCCCCGCCGAGATAGAAATTCGCCGTGCCGGTCAGCTTGCGCCCGTTCGGCAGTTCGGAATCGTCACGCATGCGCCGGGCGGTGTCCATCAGCGCCGCTGAGGTGATGTCGAACACCGCCTTGGTGTCAGGCTGATCGCCGGCCTTGGGATCGTCGCCGGTCAGCAGAAGCAGGTTCCGCACGCCGAACGCGGCCGCGGCCATCAGGTCGCCCTGCAGGGCAATGCGATTGCGGTCGCGGCAGGTGAGCTGGAGCACGGGGTCCATACCGGCCTGCACCATCAGCGCGGCCGCGGCGACGGGGCTGAGGGCGGCCCGGGCGGAAGCGCCGTCGGTGACATTGACCGCATCGGCCAGGCCCTTCAGCGGCAACGCCTTCTTCAGCAGATAGTCGGCCACCAGCGTTGCCGGCGGGGTGATCTCCGCGGTGATGGCGAAGCGCCCTGCGTCGAGCACACGCTGCAGGCGGCCGGCGGAAAAATCGCTGTCGACGTCGGACATGAATGGACCCTCTCCGTGCTCATCCGGTGGCGCTGCGCTTGCGGGAGATCACGTAGCTCTCGTCCCAGAACCACAGCCCGCCATGTTTCTGGAGCACTTCCTGGGTGGCGTCGAGATAGCGACGATCGGTGATCACATCGGACAGGCGTTGGTCTTCGATCTGCGCAACATAGACGGCGGCGTTCCAGGCGGCGAACAGGGTGGAGGTGCCGATGGCGCTGCCGCTGACTTCGCCGGGCAGCGTGTGCATGGCGTATTTGAACAGTGAGCGGGCATCGGAATATTCGTTGAAATTCAGGTCGCGGGCGGCGTTGCCCAGCTCCAGCCTGGTGGCGCGCAGCAGCTGGTGGCGGTCGCCCTGGAACGGACGCTCACCTGGCCAGATCTTGTCGATGATCTCCATGCCGGGATCGTCGCCATGGCTGTGGATGCCGATCAGGCGGCCACCGGGGGCGAGATGACGGGCGAGCGGGGCCAGCACTTTCTTCGCCTTGAACTCCACGCTGGCGCGGGCGCGGTAGGGCTGGCTGGCGATGATAAGGTCGAATTCCGAGCGGACGGCACCGCGGCGCGGGCGCACGGCGTCCAGCGCGAATTTGCAGTCCTCTCGGTAGATCACCAGCACAACCGGGCGCTCATAGAGCGGGTTGCCGGTCTTGGCGGAGGATTTGGCGCGCCAATGTTCCGCGAGGAAGGGCTGCAACTCGGTGATCTGCTCCTCGAACTCATGGCTGGTGGTGCCGCGCAGGGCAACCTCCTCCCACACCAGCGAGGAGGCGGCGGCGATAGAATGCGGGCTGAGAAGTGGCGCCTCGCCGTAATACATGTTGGTGAGGACGAGCACAGTGGAGGGATGCTCGAACAGGCGGTCGGGCATCTTGTCCAGACACAGCCGGACATCCTCGAGGCTGATCTCCTT
>CAIVDX010000726.1 GCA_903904805.1 uncultured Rhodospirillales bacterium | reverse complement strand
GCGAGGAACAGCACCAGCTCCAGCACCTCATGGTCAGCGACCGCATCCGCGCCGGCCGAGATCAGCCGCTGGCGAATCCGCTCGCGGTGACCGGCAGCACCCGATGCTGCGAGCGACGGCGCCGCGCCGCCCCGCGCGTCGGGCAGTTCGAACAGGCTGGCGGCATCCTTCAGTCCGGGCGAGCGTGTGCGCATGGCCACACTCTGCCACTGAAGGTTGCGGAATTGGAAGGGTCGGTTGGCGCCTAAATCGCGTAGGGCGGCCGATGCAGGTTCTCGGGCGAGAGGGTGAACACCTCCACCCCGTCCTCGGTCACGCCGACCATATGCTCGAACTGCGCCGACAGGCTGCGGTCGCGGGTGACGGCTGTCCAGCCATCGTCGAGCACCTTCACCTCCGGCCGGCCGGCATTCACCATCGGCTCGATGGTGAAGAACATGCCTGGCTTCAGCACCGGGCCCTCGCCGGGGCGGCCGAAATGCAGGACGTTCGGCGGGGCGTGGAACACCCGGCCGATGCCATGGCCGCAGAAATCGCGCACCACCGAGAAGCGATGCGACTCGACGAATTTCTGGATCACGTGGCCGACATCGCCCAGCGTGGCCCCCGGCTTCACCGCCGCGATGCCACGCATCAGCGAGTCGTAGGTCACATCGATCAGATTGCGCGCCTTGGTGCTCGCATGGCCGGCCACATACATGCGGCTGGTGTCGCCGAACCAGCCATCGAGGATCACTGTCACATCGATATTGAGGATGTCGCCATCCTGCAGCTTCCGGTCTCCGGGGATGCCGTGGCAGACCACATGGTTGATCGAGATGCAGCTCGATTTGGGATAGCCGCGATAGCCCAATGTGGCCGGGATGGCGTTGTTGGCGATGGTGAACTCGTGGATCAGCCGGTCCAGCTCACCGGTGGTCACGCCGGGCTTCACATGGGGTGTGATCATGTCGAGCGACTGCGCGGCCAGGCGTCCGGCAGCGCGCATACCGGCGAAATCCTCCGGCGCGTGAAGCACGATCCGCCGCTGTTCGCTGCCGCCATCCATCTGTGTGCTCGCCAATCCGCTGTCGTTGGAGGCGCGAGATGCGCATCCCGGGCCGCGCACGCCGCGCCGCCGTGAATGCGCAAAATGCGCATCCGCCGGGGCGGGCGCAAGAGAGATGCACGCAAACCGGAGTCAGCGGGCCGCGAGCTGGGCCGGCGGCAGCACCATGCAGGGCTCGTGGCGCCCGGCGAGGGCCGCACACACCGAACTTGCCTCGCCGTGATGCAGCCCCACCACCATGGCGCGCCACATCACGTGGCCCTTGACCTGGGTGGTCTCGATGCGGATCTCGCCACCCTCGCGATGCGCGGCAGAGGCGGCACGGCGTGCCGCCGCCTCGGTCGGCCAGGCGCCGGCCTGAACCGCCCAGCTTGCCGAGGAGGGGCCGGCGGGCGGCGCCGGCGGCAACGGCCGCGGCGGCGCCGGCAGGATGCCGACATGGCCGGGAAGGGTGCCCGCCTCGGCGCGCGGGATAGCGACATTGGCCGCGCGTTGCATGGTCGACCGGGGTGGCTCGGCGGCAACCATCATCACTGGCGCCACGCCCATCTGGGTGAAACCGTCATCCAGCTGCAGCTTCATGTCGACATCGCGCTCGCCATTGGTCCGCGCGCCCATCACGATGCCGATCAGCCGAACGCCGCCATGCACCGCCGAGGTCGCCAGATTATGGCCTGACGCGGTGATGAAGCCGGTCTTCAACCCGTCCGCGCCCGGATAGGACTGCAGCATGCGGTCATGATTATAGATGGTGCGACCGCGGAACTGGAACGACGGCACCGAGAAATAGGCATATTGCGCCGGAAAATCGCGGATGATGTGGCGTGCCAGGATCGCCAGATCGCGCGCCGTGGTCACCTGATCCGGGTCGGGCAGGCCCGAGGCATTGCGGAAGGTGGTGTGGGCCATGCCGATCGCATGGGCGCGCGCGGTCATCATCCGCGCGAAGCTTGCCTCATCACCGCCCATCATCTCACCCAGCGCGGCGGCCGCGTCGTTGGCGGATTTGGTGACCAGGCCCAGAATCGCCTGCTCGACGGTGATCCGGGTGCTGGGCAGCAGGCCGAGCTTGGACGGCTCCATCGACGCCGCATGGCCGGAGACCGGCACCAGCTGGTCCAGCCCCACACGATGGTCGCGCAGCGCCTCGAACAGCATGAACAGGGTCATCATCTTGGTCAGGCTGGCCGGGTAGCGCGGCTCGTCGGCGGCGAGCGAGGAGAGCACGCGGCCGCTCTCCGCCTCGATCACGATCGCGCTGTAGCGGTCCACCTGCGGGCCGCGGGGCTGCGCCGCTGCCGGCGATGCCACCAAACCGAGCAGGCACAGGCCAACCACCGCCCAGCGGGCCGCGACCCGAGCCGATCTGGCGGCTCCGGTTCGGCGATCGCTGGAAAGCGGGCGAAGAAATCGCATGGCACAACCCGGTGAACGCCACGCCGACGCTGCGGCGCGACTCGACACATCCTTACAGGCCGCGGGTGGTGAAGTCCAGCGCGCCGTTGCCCAAACACGTTGAATCGCAGATGGTTACACGCCGTTCTTTCGGTTGTGTCATCAGTTCGATCCGGCGAGGCAATTCGCCCGGAAACCCGCCGGCGAGGCCGATTGGTGCAGTGCACCATTTTTGTTGACATTGCGCCAACGGTATCTTAAATCGAAATTGCTGCGTCGCAGCATCGCCTGGACGTAGGCACGTGTCCCGTTGGAGCGTGTCGCAGGCCTGCGCCGGCAGCTGGATCAGGAGAGGCTTATGGCCATCAAAGCGAAGTCCGCTTCGTCACCGTCGCCCGCCCCCTCAGCAGCAAAGGCTGTTGCGGCCAAGGCTGCGCCGAAGGCGAGGTCTGCAGCGCCGAAGAAGATCGCCGCTCCTGCGGCTCAGCCAGAGGCGGTTGTGCCGTTGAATGTCAAGGCCGCACCCAAACCCATCGAGGCGCCGGTTCCGGCCGCGCCTGCCGTCGCATCGCCTTCCCCCATCACGCCGGCGGCCATCGTGGCGCCGGTTTCACAGAAATTGGAGAATACCATGACCGCCAGCTTCAAGACCGCCGAAGAGTTCGTTGCGTTCAGCCAGGGCAACCTGGAAGCCATCATGAAGTCCGGCCAGATCTGGGCGACCGGCCTGCAGGACCTGTCCAAGAGCATGGCCGCCACCGCGCAGGCTTCGCTCGACGAGACCGTTGCCGCCTTCAAGGCGCTCAGCGGCGTGAAGTCGGTCAAGGAAGCCGTTGACCTGCAGGCCACGCTGGCCCGCACAAGCCTCGAGAAGGCCGTGTCTGGCTCCAGCCAGATGGCCGATGCCTCCTTCAAGCTGGCCGAGCAGGCGATGGCCCCGCTGACCGAGCGCTTCAAGATCGCCGCCTCCAAGATGAACGTCGCCGTCTAAGGCGCCGCTTCTCCGGATTGGCAGACCGGTTTCGGTCTGTTCGCGAAAGGCCCGGGCGCATGTCCGGGCCTTTTTGCATTCTCCCGGCCACCCGCCGGCCCGGGGGCCAGCGCCGGGGGCCAGCGCCGGCGGCCAGCGACTGGGGGCAGCGACTGGGGGCAGCGACGGCGGCCCGCTCAGGCTTTGCGCTGAATTCGCCCGCAAGGCCCTTTCCCGCGCGCCCATCCATCCGATATGCTTTATTCAGAAATGCCCGGCACAACGCTGTTGGGAGCGTCCGCTCGCCCCCATCTATGTGTCAGGCACTGCAACTTCGTGCTGAGATAACAACAGGATCGAACCACGGCTGATGGACGACGGCAGATGAGTTTCCCTCTTAGCAGCGACCAGCCGATGAGCACCCCGCTCATGTCCGAGGGCGGCAAGGGCAACGGTGAGACCCCGAACACCGGGGTCGTCGTCAAGGCCCGGCCAAAGACCCGCAAGCCGGCGATGTACAAGGTCCTCATGCTGAATGATGACTACACGCCGATGGAATTCGTCGTGCACGTGCTGGAACGCTTCTTCCAGAAAAACCGCGACGAAGCGACGCGCATCATGCTGCACGTCCATCGCCGCGGCGTGGGCGTGTGTGGCGTGTTCACCTACGAGGTGGCCGAGACAAAGGTCACCCAGGTGATGGATCTCGCGCGCCAAAATCAGCACCCGCTGCAATGCACGATTGAGAAGGAATAGGGCGGCGACACTGCGCCCCGCCCGGTTCCTGGCGCGGTGTCACGGCGCTGAAAGAATAAGGCTGGCACCCGCTGGGCAGTCAGGCTTAGGCTTTCAAGAGGCAGCCCGACTCTGGCTGCCCCGATCACCCGGAAGAGGTGACAAACCCATCCCGCGGCACGAAGTACGCGGCATCGGTCGGTGGCAATCTGTCGCCCCCGTCCCCGATGCCGCCGCGCCAGGCGATGCTGGGTTTGTCGCCAGCCAGGTGCGACGTGCCGGCGGTTTTGGTTCTGTTGTTGGTTTTCTGGCCTATGGTTTTGATCCAGGCGCGAGCCTGAGCGACAAGGAGCGATAAGTATGCTGTCACGCAATCTGGAACAGACGCTGCACCGCGCTCTGTCCTTCGCATCCGATCGTCGCCACGAATACGCGACGCTGGAACATCTGCTGCTCGGCCTGTGCGACGATGTGGATGCCGCCGCGGTGCTGCGCGCCTGCGGTGTCGATCTGGATAAGCTGCGGACGGACCTCACGGAATTCCT
>CAIVDX010000725.1 GCA_903904805.1 uncultured Rhodospirillales bacterium | reverse complement strand
GGCGGCGATCACCGAGGCGCATCGCCTGGTGCCGCATACCTCGATGCGCAAGGTGATCGCGCGGCGGTTGACCGAGGCGAAGCAGACCGTTCCGCATTTTTATCTGTCGATGGACATCGAGCTCGATGCGCTGCTGAAGCTGCGCGCCGATCTGAACGGGCGGTCGCCGAAGGATGGGCCGGGGGCGTTCAAGCTGTCGGTGAACGATCTGATCATCAAGGCCTCGGCCGCGGCACTGCGCAAGGTGCCCGGTGTGAACGCGAGTTTCACCGAGGAGGGCATCGCCTTCTACGACAACGTGGACATCTCGGTTGCGGTGTCGATCCCTGATGGGCTGATCACGCCGATCATTCGCAATGCCGACGTCAAGGGTTTGTCGGTGATCAGCAACGAGATGAAGGAACTCGCGGGGCTGGCGAAGGCGGGCAAGCTGAAGCCGGAGCAGTTCCAGGGTGGTGGCTTCTCGATCTCCAACCTGGGCATGTTTGGCGTGAAGGACTTTGCCGCCATCATCAATCCGCCGCAGGGCGCGATTTTGGCGGTGGGCGCGGGTGAGCCGCGCGCGGTGGTGAAGGATGGCGCGCTGGCGGTGGCCACCGTGATGACCTGCACGCTGAGCGTGGATCACCGCGTGGTGGATGGCGCGCTGGGCGCGCAGTGGCTGGCCGCGTTCAAGGCGATCATCGAGGACCCGCTGAGCCTGATGCTGTAAGGCGGCTGGGCTGGACACATAGGCCGGGCCTCGGCGGCGCCGAGTGCCCAGGGGAGCAAGCGATGGCTGATAGCGAATTCGATCTCGTGGTGCTGGGCGGCGGGCCGGGCGGCTATGTCGCGGCCATCCGTGGCGCGCAGCTGGGCATGAAGACGGCGGTGGTGGAGCGCGAGCATCTGGGTGGCATCTGCCTCAACTGGGGCTGCATTCCGACCAAGGCGCTGCTGCGCAGCTCGGAGATCAACCATCTGCTGCATCATCTGGATGAATACGGCTTTGCCGCGGACAATATTCGTTTTGATCTCGCGAAGGTTGTGAAACGCTCGCGTGCGGTGGCCAAGCAGCTATCCTCGGGCATCGGCCATCTGATGAAGAAGAACAAGATCACCGTGTTCGACGGCAGCGGCCGGCTGGCCGGGCCCGGCAAGCTGGCGGTGGAGAAGGACGGCAAGGCGGTGGCAACCCTCAGTGCCAGGCACATCATCCTGGCCACCGGCGCGCGCGCGCGTCAGCTGCCGGGCATGGAGGGCGATGGCAAGCTGATCTGGACCTACAAGGACGCGATGGTGCCCAGCGTGCTGCCGAAGTCCTTGCTGGTGATGGGCTCTGGCGCGATCGGCATCGAGTTCGCCAGCTTCTTTGCCAACATGGGCTCGAAGGTGACCGTGGTGGAGGTGCTCGATCGCATCCTGCCTGTTGAGGACGAGGAGATCAGTGCCTTCGCGCGCAAGTCGCTCGAGAAGCAGGGGATGACGATCCTGACCAAGGCGGCGGTGAAGGGTCTGAAGAAGGGCGCGGACAGTGTGACCGCGACCATCGAGCAGGATGGCAAGACCAGCGAGATCACGGTGGATCGGGTGATCTCGGCGATCGGCATTGTCGGCAATGTCGAGGGCATCGGGCTTGAGGGCACCAAGGTGACGGTGGATCGCAAGCATGTGGTGATCGACGAGTTCTGCCGCACCGGTGAGCCT
>CAIVDX010000724.1 GCA_903904805.1 uncultured Rhodospirillales bacterium | reverse complement strand
GCTCCTGCGGCACGAAGCCGATGCCCATCTTGGCGCGGTCATACACCGCCATGCCCACGATCGACCGCCCGCCCACCAGCATCTCGCCCGAGCGCAGCGCCGCCCGTCCCATGATGGTGGAGAGCAGGGTGGTCTTGCCCACCCCGTTGCGCCCCAGGATCGTCAGCACCTCGCCGGCCGGCAGCATCAGATCGATGTTGGAGAGCACCTGCGTGTCGCCCCAGCCCGCGCACAGGCCGCGGCAGAAGAACGCCGGCGCGGGCACCGCCTCATCCATGATGTTTCGATCCCAAATACACATCGCGCACCATCGGATCCGCCGCGATCTCGGCCGGGGTGCCCTGGGTGAGGATGCGCCCGGCCACCAGCACGCTGATCTGCTGAGCGAAGCGGAACACCAGCTTCATGTCATGCTCGATGATCAGCACGGCGATGTTCTTGGGCAGCGCGGCGATCACATCCAGCATCAGATGGCTGTCCGCCGGCGGCACCCCCGCGGCGGGCTCGTCGAGCAGCAGCACGCGCGGTTCCAGCGCGAGCGCCATGGCGATCTCCACCAGGCGCTGCCGGCCATAGGCGAGCCCGCCGACGGGCAGCGAGGCATCGGCCTCCAGCCCCAGCGTCTCCAGCAGATCATAGGCCGCCTCGGCCGCGCGCCGCTGCTGCGCCACCCCGCTGAACAGCCGGCGCCCCTCGTTCCAATGCTCCATCACCGCCAGTTGCACGCCCTCGAGCACGCTCATCTCGCGCAGCAGAGTGTTGATCTGGAAGGTGCGCGCCAGGCCCCGGCGCACCCGCTGATGCACCGGCAGCGCCGTCACATCCTCACCATTCAGCCAGATCGAGCCGGCCGACGGCGCCAGGTGCCCGGTGAGCAGGTTGATGAAGGTGGTCTTGCCCGCCCCGTTCGGCCCGATCAGCGCATGTCGCGCGCCCTCATGCAGCGAGAAATTGATATCGGCCGCCACCACCAGCGAGCCGAAGCTGCGATTGATATCGCGCGCCTGCAGAACCGGCGTGCTCATGCCCCGCCCTCGCGTCGCAGCCGCAAGCGGCCGAGCAGCCCGAGCACCCCGCCGGGGATGAACAGCACCATCGCGATCACGAACAACCCCAGCCAGAACAGCCAGAAAACCGGATTCTCCTTGGCCAGACTGTCCTGCGCGATCATCAGCACGCTCGCGCCCAGGAATGCGCCATACAGCCGCCCCGGCCCACCCAGCACCAGCATCAGCAGCACCGTGCCGGAGAGATCAAAGCTCAGCACCTCGAGCGAGACGAACTGGTTGATCTGCGCCGACAGCCCGCCGGCCAACCCCGCCAGCCCCGTGCTGATCACGAACACGATCAGCCGTCGTCCGAACACCGAGACCCCCATCGCCGTCATGCGTCGCGGATTTTGCCTGATGCCGACAAGCGACCGCCCGAACGGCGCATGCACGATCCGCCGCACCAGCAGCCAGGCGCAGAACAGCACGGCGAGCGCATAGAGATAGCTGGCCCGGCCGAACATATCGAACGCGAACCGGCCGAGCACCGGCGCGATCTCCACGCCCGACAGCCCATCCGCCCCGCCGGTCAGCCAGTTCAGCGAATTGGCAACCTCATACAGCAGCAGCGTGATCGCCATGCCCAGCATCAGCAGGGCGAGGCCGGTGGTGCGCAGGATCACCACCCCCATGATCAGCCCCAGCGTCGCCGAGGCCGCCGCCGCCGCCAGCAGCCCGCTGATCGGCTCATGCCATCCCGCCACCGCCAGCAGCCCCGCGGTGTAGGCGCCCAGCCCGAAGAACGCCGCGTGGCCGAGCGTCACGATTCCCGTATAGCCCAGCAGCAGATCCAGCGAGAGCGCGAACAGGATCATTGACAGTATCTGCCCGCCCAGCTGGAGATAATCCGGCAGCAGAAAATACACGCCGATGCCAATCGCCCACGGCAGCAACTCCACCCAATGCAGGCGCCGGCGGGTCATCAGCTTGGCAATGGCGGCCTCGCGGGCGGTCATGTCCTGCGCCCAAACAGCCCCTGCGGGCGAAACAGCAGCAGCACGAACAGCGCCACATACACAAAGAACGCGCCCAGCTGCGGCAGCAGCACGCGGCAGGCGGTATCGCCGACGCCCAGCAGCAACGCCGCGAAGAACGGCCCACGCACCGATCCCAGTCCGCCGACAGATACCACGATCATGAAATACACCAGATGCGCCAACGCATAATCCGGCGTCAGCGCCATCATGTCCGCGCCCAGCGCACCGCCGAGTGCTGCCAGCATGCTGCCCAGCGCGAACACCGTCACGAACAGCAGCCGCGTGTTCACCCCCACCGCCTGCGCCATGAAGCGATTATCCACCGCCGCGCGGATGCGCGCGCCCAGCATCGTCCGCTCGATCCCGATCCACAGCAGCACGAAGATCGCCACGCCAAACCCGATCAGAAAGCCGCGATAGACCGGCAGCGACGCGGTGCCGACCAGCGGGATCGACCCGGTCAGCAATGATGGCAGCTTCACCGACAGCGGCGACGGCCCAAACAGATATTGTGCTGATGCCACCGACATGAACAGCAAGCCCACGCTCATCACCACCTGGTCGAGCTCGGGCCGCGCATAGAACCGCGAATACAGCGCGCGCTCCATCACCACGCTCACCGCGCCGATCGCCAGGCAGGCGAACACCACCGCCAGCCCGAACGGCAGCCCGAGCCGGTTCAGCCCCCAGATCGCGGCATAGCCACCGGCCATGGCGAACGCGCCATGCGCCAGATTGGCGATGCCGAGCAGGCCCATCGTGACCGACAGGCCGACCGCGGCGATATACAGGATCATGGCGTAGGCGGTGCCGGTAAAAGCGATACCGGCAACCGTACTCAACACATTCATAAGCGGCAGAAGATCAAGGCGGGTTCAGGATCTTCCAGGCGTCCTTCACGTCGGGAATGGTTTGGAAGGGCACGTTCGCATAGCCCTCGGGCGTCTTGGTGATCTTGCCGAGATAGACCGGCTGCACGATGTCGCGCGTCTCCGGGTCGATCCAGATGCGGCCTGACGGGCCATCCAGCTTGATCGTCTTGAAGATGTCCATCGCCGCGTCGCCGGTCGCCTTGGCGCCGAGCTTCTTCACCACCTCGAAGATCGCCGCCATGCCGTTCCAGGCGGCGACGGATTCGAACGACACCTCGATGTTCTTGCCGTATTCCTTCTGATAGGCCGCAACGAACGCCTCGTTCGCCGGGGTCTTCAGATCCTCGGTGTAGATCGAGGCGTTGATCATGCCCTCGGCGGCCGGGCCGGTTTCCTTCAGCTCGGTCTCCGGCACGATGTCGCCGCTGCCCACCGGCGTCACGCCCATCGATTTCAGCCCGGAATCGGCGAATGCCTTCCAGGTCGCCACCGTCGCGCTGCCGGCCACCTCGAAGATGAACAGCGAGTCCGGCTTGGCGGCCTTCACCCGGTCCATGTAGGGCAGGAAATCGGTGGTGGTCAGCGGCGTGTGGTCGGAGCCGATCATCGCCCCGCCCTTGGATTCGAAGCCGGCCTTGTAGGCGGCCTCCATGTCGAGCCCGGCGGCATAGTCGGCCACCATCGCATAGGATTTCTTGAAGCCGTTCTGCGCCGCCCACTCACCCAGCGCATAGGCCATCTGCCAGTTGCTGTGCGAGAAGCGCACGATATAGGGCGACGCGCGGGTGATGCTGCCCGTGGTGGCGTTCATGATCACCACCGGCACCTTCGCCTCGGTCGCCACCGGCGCCACCGAGAAGCCCTGCGGGCTGAGCACGATGCCCGCCAGCATCTGCACCTTGTCGCGCACGATCAGTTCCTGCGCCAGGCGCTTGGTGTTGTCCGGCTTGGAGGCATCATCGCGGGTGATCAGCTCCACCGAGGTGCCCGCCGGCAGATCGCCCTTGTGCAGCTTGATGTAGAGCGTTTCGGCCTGCTGGATATGCTCGGCAAGCGCCGCGCCCTGGCCGGTGAGCGAGAGGATATTGCCGATCTTCACCACCGTGTCGGCCACGGCGGGTTGCACGGCGAATGCGAGAGCGGCGGCACAGATGCCAGCGCGCAGAGCCAAACGGAACATCGGAAAACCCCCTCCAATCAAGCCCGGAGGCTAGGCGTGGGCCGGCCGTCGCACAATCCCTTTCTGCTGAATTTGTCCGTTCAAATCGCCGCAAGGCTTGTGCGGGCGCCCGGCCGGATTAGTCTGCCGCGCAGGCCCTGCACATGGCGTGGGCGAACAGATGATGAGGGCGGCAATGGATGCAATTCCTTCGGGCAATCTCGGCGAAATCGATACACGCTTCCGCACTGCCCTGCGCCGCATGGCCGCCGCCGGCCGGTTGAAGGACTATACCGACAGCGTCGATCCGCAACTTGAGCTTGCGGCCCTGATGAAGCAGCTCGATGGCGGCCCGGCGCTGTATTTCTCCAAGGTGCGCGGCCACGAGGTGCCGGTGGTCGGCAACATCCTCTCCACCCAGGAGAATTGCGAGGCCGCCTTCGGTGTCGATTTCCGCGCCCTGCGCGAACTGGTCGGTCGCGCCATCGCCGGCCCGCTGCCCCCCGAACTGGTGGATGACGCACCGGTGCAAACCCATGTGCATCGCAATGGTTTTGACATCCGCACCATGCTGCCCGCGCTCACCCACACCGCGGCCGATGCTGGCCGCTATGTCACCGCCGGCATCGTCGTCGCGCGCGATCCGGACACCGGTGTCTACAACGCCTCCTATCACCGGCTGATGCTCGCCGGGCCTGACCGGTGCGCGATCAAGCTGGATTTCGGCCGCCATCTGCGCCTGGCCTGGGAACGCGCGCAGGAACGCGGCGAGGATCTGCCGATCACCATCTGCCTCGGCGGCGATCTCGCGCTGCACTACACCGCCGCCACCATGGGCTCGCAGATGCCCGAATCCGCCGACGAACTTGCCGTTGCCGGCGGGCTCGCCGGCCGCCCGATCCGCGTCGCCCGCGCGATCACGCAAGACCTTCTGGTGCCCGCCGATGCCGAGTTCATCCTCGAAGGATATATTTCCACCACCGAGATGATCGACGAGGGCCCGTTCGGCGAGTTCGTCGGCTTCCTCTCCTCCTCAGGCCCCGCGCCGGTGTTCCAGATCACCGCGGTCACCCACCGCGACCAGCCGATCTATCACGCCATCAACGGCTATGGCCGCGAGACCATCATGCTGCGCAAATATGTGCTGGAGGCCAGCCTGCTGCGCGTGCTGCAGGCCGCGGTGCCAATGGTGATCGACGCCGAAATGACCGCCGGCGGCCTGCACCGGTTCCACGCCATCGTGCAGGTGCGCAAGACCGGCCCGATGAGCGACGGCCTGCAGCGCAATGCCATCCTCGCCGCCTTCGGTGCGCTGAAAGACCTTGATATGGTCATCATGGTTGACGACGACATCGACATCCGCGACCCGCTCGATGTGGAATACGCGCTCGCCGTGCGCTTCGAGGCCTCGAAGGACATCATCGTCATC
Source organism: uncultured Rhodospirillales bacterium (assembly GCA_903904805.1). Lineage (GTDB taxonomy): Bacteria > Pseudomonadota > Alphaproteobacteria > Acetobacterales > Acetobacteraceae > CAIVDX01. The sequence goes on along the minus strand of CAIVDX010000724.1, from coordinate 177 downwards.
CCCGGCGCGCGCGGGCACGAATATGTCCGCGCGTCCGACAACGGCATCCGCGCCAAGATGGGCATCGACGCCACCGTTCCCTTCAACGAGCGCGCCCGCTACGCCCGTTGCCGCTTCGAAAAAGTGCAGCCCAATCAAGGTGCGTTCGCCACCGACATCACCACCATCCTCGACCGT
>CAIVDX010000723.1 GCA_903904805.1 uncultured Rhodospirillales bacterium | reverse complement strand
TCTGGCTACCTGATCCAGCTTGTCGCCGATGTCGCGCCGCTCGAGGGCCCGGCCGGTCCCGCCGCGGATTTCACCGATCTGCATGCCTGGGCCGAGGTGTATCTGCCCGGTGCAGGCTGGATTGGGCTCGATGCCACTTCCGGTCTGCTCACCGCGGAGGGCCATATCCCGCTCGCCGCAAGCCCCGAGCCGATCTCGGCAGCGCCGATCACCGGCCTGGTGGATGAGAGCGAGGTCAGCTTCGACGTGCATATGTCGGTCCGGCGTGTGCGCGAGACGCCGCGCGTGACCAAGCCTTATTCCGACCAGCAATGGCAGGACATTCTGGCCGCCGGGGCGGCCACTGATGCGCGGCTGAACAAGAATTCCATGCGCCTGACGATGGGCGGTGAGCCAACGTTCGTTGCCGCCACAGACCAGGACGCCGGCGAGTGGACGATCGACGCGCTCGGCCCTACCAAGCGCGCCTACGCCGGGCGCCTGCTGCGCCGGCTGGTGGATCTGTGGTCGCCTGGGTCGGCACTGCAATATGCCCAGGGCAAGCAATATCCGGGTGAGCCGCTGCCGCGATTTGCATTGTATTCCCATTGGCGCGCGGATGGCGAGCCGGTGTGGCTCGATCCCGGCCTGTTCGCCGCCGATGAGGATGTCGACAACGCGACTGCCAAGGACGCGCTGGATTTCGCTGCGCGCCTTGCCGAGCGCCTGCAGATCGACCCCGCCCTGGTCAATCCGGCCTATGAGGACATTCATTATTATCTGTGGCGTGAGCATCGCCTGCCGGCGAACGTGATCGTCGAGGATGCCAAGCTGCGCGATCCGTTGGAGCGGGCCCGTCTGGCGCGGTTGTATGCCGGTGGTCTGAACGCCGAGGCCGGTGCTGTGCTGCCGCTGCGCCGGGTGATCGAGGATGGCGTGCGCCGCTGGCAGTCTGGCGAGTGGTTCTTCCGCGGCGGCCATATGTTCCTGCTGCCCGGCGACGGCCCGATGGGTTTCCGCCTGCCGCTCGACAGCCTGCCCTGGGTTGATCCCGATATTCTGCTCGCCGAGGCACAGACCGAGCCCGATCCGTTCGCCCCGCGCAGCACACTGCCGAGCTGGGATATGCTGCGCGCCCGACCGCCGCAGTCGCGCCTGATGACGCGCCATCCAGCACCGCTGCCACCCGGCACGCCCTATCAGCCAATGCCGCAGGAACTGCCGCTGGTCACCAGCCAGGAGGCGCTGAACACGGTGCGTACCGCGCTGACGGTGGAATCGCGTGACGGCAAGCTGCATGTCTTTTTCCCGCCGCTCTACACGGCCGAGGATTGGTTGGATCTCACCGCCGCGGTCGAGCAGACGGCGCAGGAGGTTGGCCGAAAGGTGATCCTCGAGGGCTATCTGCCGCCGCGCGATCCACGCCTGCTGCATTTCTCAGTCACTCCCGATCCGGGCGTGATCGAGGTGAACATCCACCCGATGACCAGCTTCGCCGAGCAGGTCGAGCGCACCGAACAACTCTACGATGCCGCCCGGCGCGAGGGTTTAGTGGCCGAGAAGTTCATGCTGGATGGCCGCCATGTCGGCACCGGCGGTGGCAATCACATCGTGATGGGCGCGTCCACTCCGGCTGAGAGCCCGTTCCTGCGCCGGCCGGACCTGCTGAAGTCACTGCTCGGCTTCTGGCACAACCATCCCGGCCTTTCGTACCTCTTCAGCGGCCTGTTCATCGGGCCGACCAGCCAGCATCCGCGCGTCGATGAGGCCCGCGGCGACGCCGTGGCCGAGCTGGAACTGGCTTTCAGCCAGGTGAAGGGTGGCCAGGAGATGCCGCCCTGGGTGGTGGACCGGGTGTTTCGCAACATCCTGGTCGACATGACCGGCAATACCCATCGCACCGAGTTCTGTATCGACAAGCTCTACACGCCCGAGGGCGGCGCAGGGCGGCTGGGCCTGGTCGAATATCGTGCCGCCGAGATGCCGCCGGATGCGCGCATGAGCGTGGCGCAGGCGCTGCTGATGCGCTCAGCGCTCGCCAGCTTTTGGGAGCACCCGTATGAGCGCCGGCTGATCCGCTGGGGCACGCGTCTGCACGATGACTTCATGCTGCCCTGGTATGTCGAGCAGGATTTCCGCGACGCGATCGAGGAGCTCAACGGTCGCGGTGCGACCATCGATCCCGCCTGGTTCGCGCCGCACATCGCGTTCCGCTTTCCGCTGGTCGGCGAGATCACCGTGCGTGGCATGAAGATCGAGTTGAAGCACGCGCTGGAGCCTTGGCACGTGCTCGGCGAGGAGGCCACTGGATCGGGCACCGCGCGCTATGTCGACAGCTCGGTCGAGCGTCTGCAGGTGCGCGTGCAGGGCCTGTCGCCGGAGCGCTACATCCTCAGCTGCAACGGAGCCGCGGTGCCGATGACCGACACCGGAGTGGCTGGCGAGTATGTCGGCGGTGTTCGCTTCAAGGCCTGGGCGCCACCCAGCGCGCTGCACCCGACGGTGCCAGCCCAGCCGCATCTGGTCTTCGACCTGTATGACAGCTGGAATGGCCGCGCGATCGGCGGCATGACATACCATGTGGTGCATCCCGGCGGTTTGGGCTCGCAGGTGTTCCCGGTGAATGCCGGTGAGGCGGAGAGCCGTCGTCGCTCGCGCTTCTGGCCGTTCGGCCACGGCATTGGTGAAATGGCGCCGCCGATGGCGCAGTCATCAGCGGAGCTGCCGAGAACACTGGATTTGCGCCGGGTTTAAAGCCAGACTTCCAAAAGTTTTTTGGTTCTTTTTTTCAAAAAAGAGCACTCCTGCTCGTTTGAAGGAGCCAGGACGCTTTTGGACGTCGTGCCTTTTCTCCGTTGGATGCCCCACCGCCGTTGACCCAAAGCCAATCCCAAAGCCAGTCTGGCCTGCTGTCCGACCCTGCCATCGATGAGATGGTGGATGGCGGCGGCGGGGTGCGGCCGCATTGGCGTCGCCTGCTGGGGGTGATGACCTCGCTGGGGCCGGAGGAGCTGCGCGCCCGGGCCGCGGCGATGGACACCGCGCTTGCGGAGGAGGGCATCTCCGCCTTGCTGCCCGGCGCGGCCGACCATCAGTGGCGCTGTGACGCGCTGCCGCTGCCGATCCCTGCTTCGGAATTCGCCGTGCTGGAATCAGGACTGGCGCAGCGCGCGTCGCTGCTGGAGAAGGTGCTGGACGATGTCTATGGTCCGCAGGATCTGCTGGCTGAGGGTGTGCTGCCGCCGTCGTTGATCTGGCCAAATCCCGGCTTTCAGCGGGCGTGCCACGATTTGCCTGGCCGACCGCGTCTGCATCTGTATGCGGCGGACCTGGTGCGCGGGGCGAACGGCGCCTGGCACGTGCTGGCCGACCGCACGGAAGCGGCGAACGGCATCGCCTATGCGCTGGAAAACCGTCGGATGATGGCGCGCATGCTGCCCGAGTTTTTCGCTCCGCATCTGGTGATGCCGCTGCGCCCCTTCCTCGATGCCTGGGAGGACATGCTGCGCACGCTGTTGCCGCAGGGTGCCGAAGGCGCGGGCGTCGGTTTGCTCACCCCAGGCCCCGGCGACCCGTTCTGGGCCGAGCATGTGCTGATGGCGCGCGAATTGTCGTGCACTCTGGTCGAGGGTGGCGATCTGACCGCGCGCGGCGGGGGGTTGTTTCTCAAAACCCTGCGTGGCCTGCGGCCGATTGGGCTGCTGCTCTCGCGTCAGGATTCCGACCAGATCGACCCGTTGGAGTTGTCAGTGGGGGCGGCCAGCGGCATTCCTGGCCTGCTGGACGCGATGCGGGCCGGCAGTGTGCGGGTGCTCAACCAGCCCGGGACACGGCTGGTCGAAAGCCCTGGCCTTGCAGCTTTCCTGCCCGCGCTGAGCCGCCGGCTGACCGGCGAGGATTTGATTCTTCCCTCCGTCGGCATGGCCTGGCTGGGCGATCCTGAGTGCTGGGCGCGGGTGCGCCGGCAGCCGGAAAACTGGTGGCTGCGTCCGGCGCTGGATGGACGCGAGCCGCCTTTGAAGCTGGCCGCGCTGCCACCGGCGCGACGCGAGGCGCTGCTCGCCCGTGTTGGCGCGGACCCCGGCAGCTACGCCGCGCTGGCCGCGATCCCTTTCTCGGCCGCCCCATGTGTCGCGCCGGTTGGGCTCGATCCCCGCCCGATCGTGCTGCGCCTGTTCCTGATCTCCGACGGCAGCGGCTGGCGCATCATGCCGGGCGGCCTGGCTCGCGCGCTCGGGCCGGATGACCCGCTTGCCGGGCGACTGCCGACCAAGGCCTTATCGAAGGATGTCTGGGTGCTGGCCGAGCAGGGGGCTTCGCTGGTTGGCCCGGCGGTGCCGGCCGCCCCGGTACTGGTGATCCGGCGCACCGCCGGCGACCTGCCCTCGCGCGTCGCCGACAATTTCTATTGGCTGGGCCGCTATCTGGAGCGGCTGGAATCCGCCGCCCGGCTGCTGCGCGCGGCGGTCAACCGCATTGTTCGCGCCTCACCGACGCCGCGCGAACTCGCCGAGTTAGAGGTGCTGGCCGCCTGCCTCGCCGGCTCGGAGCTGGTGCCCGGTGACATTGACGCGCTGCTCGGCTCCGGCCCGCTCGCCCAGGCGGTGCTCGGCGCATTGCGTGGCTCGGGCAAGGTCAACAGCCTGCTCGGCCAGGTCGGCCGCATCGCCGAGCTCCTGCGCGACCGCATGACCGACGAAATGCATGCCACCATGAGCAGCGGCGTGCGTTCGCTGCGTGACAGTCTGCGCAGCCATGCCCAGCGCCCCTACCATTCCCCCCGCGACGAGCATCACGCGCTGGAGGAGGCCGGTCACTGGCTGCAGCGCGGGCTGGAATTCTCCGCCGCGATGTCGGGCCTGATCGCCGAGAACATGGTGCGCGGCGGTGGCCGTCTGTTCGTCGATCTCGGCCGTCGGATGGAGCGCGCCCAGGCGATCGCCACCGAGGTTGCTGCGGCGCTTGACCAGTCCAATCGCGGGCGGCAGGGCGAGCGGCACCAGGCCGGCCGCGTCGAAGCTGGGCTACGGCTGGTGCTGGAGCTGCGTGATTCCGTGCTGACCTACCGCAACCGCTATCTGGGCGTGATGCAGCCGGCCCCCGCCCTCGATCTGGTGCTGGCCGACACCGGCAACCCGCGCGGGCTGGCGTTCCAGCTGTCGGATGCCACCGCCCTGCTGACCGCGATCGCCGGTGACAGCGAGACCAGCTTCGCTCCCGACATGGCGGCCCTGCTGGGCCGCGCCGAGGCCATGGTGCGCGAGGTGCAGCGCGCGCCTGATCAGGCGATGGCAGCCGCTGCCCTGCCGGCCGCATTGCGCGCGCTTGCCGGCGCGATCGGCGCGCTGTCGGACGACGTCTCGCGGCATTATTTCTCGCTGCTGCCAGCCACCCATACGCTGGGTGTGGATGCCGCCACCGACGACGCACGAGAGCCCGGTCTGCTGGACGGCAGCAGTCTGTTGGGTGCGGCATGATCTACACGGTTCGCCACGAGACACGTTACGCCTATGGCGCACCGGTCGATGTTGCCGCCCATATGCTGCATCTCTCGCCGCGGCGGCTGCCGGGCCAACGCGTGCTTCAGGCAGTGATCACCACCGACCCGCCGGCCGAGCGCTCGAGCACCGGCTTCGATCATTTCGGCAACCAGGTGACCTGGCTGTTCCTGCACCGCCCGCATGCCGACTTCACTGTCACGCTGGAGGCCACCGTCGAGGTCGGCTTCACCCCACCCGAGGTGGATGGCCCTGCCTGGGAGGAGGTCGCGGCGACGGCACGCGCCGGCGGGCCGCTGGCTTGGCAGGAGTCGGAGTTCATCTTCGGCAGCCCGCACGCCCCGGCAGACCGGGCCGCGGCGGCCTGGGCGGCGCCGGACTTTCCCCCCGGACGGCCGATCATGCTGGCCCTGAAGGCCCTGAACGAGCGTTTTCGCGCCGAATTCACCTTCCGCGCGGGTGTTACCGAGGTGAACACGCCGGTCGCCGAGGTGCTGCGCCGGCGCGAAGGAGTCTGCCAGGACTTCTCACATCTGATGATCGCCGCGCTGAGGGGGCTGGGGCTGCCCGGCCGGTATATGTCGGGCTATGTGCGCACCCGCCCGCCGCCTGGCCAGCCGCGTCGGCGCGGGGCCGACCAGAGCCATGCCTGGGTGGATGCCTGGGCGGGGCCCGAACTGGGCTGGGTCGGGCTCGACCCCACCAACAACATCCTGGTGCGCGACGAGCACGTGCTGCTCGGCTGGGGGCGCGATTTTTCCGACGTGTCGCCGGTGCGCGGGGTGATACTGGGCGGCGGTGATCACGGTGTGGCGGTTTCGGTCGATCTGGTGCCGGCCGATGACGCAGAAAATGACAACATATGACGAGTCGGATGCGCTAAGTAAGCGTAGATAACATCGCTGGCGCGACGCGGGTGCGATGCAGCAATATGTTGGTGGTCGCCATCTCCGGCGTCACCTCAAGGGCAGGGCCGAACGAACGATGCGGATTTCGCCTGATCTCGGGCATGGCATTGGCAGCCGCACCGGCGACGCGATTGCCTGGGAGCAGCCGCAGGCGCTGCTGCGGCAACTGGAGAGCCACGCCCGCATCGCCTTCCAGCCGATCGTCTCCGTCCATACCGGCGCCACCTATGGGTACGAGGCCCTGCTGCGCGGCCACGAGGCGTTCGGCGAGGCCAGCCCGACCGCTCTGGTGAGCCGCCTGTTCGATGGTGCGGTGGCGGTTGAGGCCGACGCCTTGTTGCGGCGCAAATCCATCGAGGGTTTTGCCTCCTTCGCCGGCGGGTCGGGTGCGCGTCTGTTTTTCAATGTGGACGACCGGCTGATCGACCTGCCTGGCTATGACCCGGCCGAGACGGTCGGACTGATGCGCCGGCATGGCATGTCCAGCGCGCTCTTCTGCGCTGAATTGGCGGAGGGCCGCGCGGTCGCAGATGCCGGGCGGGTGGCGCGGCTGCTGCGCCAGACCATTCCCTCCTGCCAACTGGTGATCGATGATTTCGGCACTGGCCAGTCCGGCCTGCTGCTGCTGCACGAGATTCGGCCCGAACTCATCAAGCTCGATCGCTTCTTTATTTCCGGTGTGGACACCGCGCAGACAAAGCGGGTCCTGTTGGCCGCCATCGTCAGCCTGGCCCATGTGCTCGGCATTTCGGTG
>CAIVDX010000722.1 GCA_903904805.1 uncultured Rhodospirillales bacterium | reverse complement strand
GGCGATGAGGGCGTCGGTGGCGAAGAAGAGCTGGATGTGGAAGTCGGGCGCGATGGTGCCGTAATTCAGCAGGATGTGGCCGAGGCCTTTTGATTCGGCGTCGAGGCAGGAGAGAGTGTCCTGCGTCAGGCCGTCGATCTGGCCGGTGGAGAGCAGGGCCATGGAGGCGGGGCCGTTGGCGACTGGGACGAGGGTGATGCCGTCGGGTCCCCAGCCCTGCTGGATGGAGATGCGGCGGGTGAGCCAGCCGGTGAGGGAGGCGAGCGAGGTGACGCCGACTTTTTTGCCTCTGAGGTCGGCCAGCGTTGTCACCGGGGCGCCGGTGCGGATGAGCAAGGCCAGTTCGTCGGGGCGGCCGGCCAGGGCGCCGACGACCTTCATGGGGGCGCCTTTGACGATGAGGGCCATGTCGGGGCCGGTGTCGATGCCGATGTCGATGGCCTGGGCGAGCATGGCCTGGGTGAGTTTGGGGCCGCCGCCGAAGCCGGTGACGTCAAGCGTGAGGCCGTGGGCGGCGAAGATGCCCTGGCGGATGCCGACATCGAGGAGGGTGTAGGAGAAGACGGTGGTGGCGGATTTGCCGACGCGCAGGGGTTCGGCGCGGGCGCTGTGCCAGCTTGCGCCGGCGCACAGCGCGATCGCGGCGATGAGGCTGAGATGTTTCAGCATGGCCGGTCCTCCGGATTTTTCAGCAGGCTAGCAGGGCGCTGTGGGGTCGGACAGGACCTTTGGATTGGCACTATTTTGTCACAAAAAGATTTATTTTTTACACATTTCTTACTTTCAATCTGACGGGCGTCTCGGCTAAAATCATTTGTGAAGGTGCAAAGGGTTTGGCTTGGCTGTCATGGATCAGAGTGTTTCACGTCCGAATATTTTGCGCTGTCTGGTGTATACCAGCGAGGCGGTGAAGCCGTTTTCGGAGCGGGCGGTGCAGATGCAGAAGATGCTGATGCAGGCGCGTGGGCGGTCGGTGGGGGTGGCGGGGCGGCTGTCCTATTTCACCGGGCGATTCATCCATGTGATGGAGGGGCCGCAGGATGCGGTGCGGGAGATTTTCGCCGAGGTGAAGGCGGACCCGAAGCAGCGTGACGTGACGGTGATCCTGGATCGCCTGGTCAGCACGAAGTCTCTCGAGGATTAATCGTCATCAGTGTGGTGCTGCCTTTTTCAAAAAGGCAGCGCTTATGTCAGGGCATCCAGACAGATCGCCTCGAACTGCCTGGCCACCCGATCCCAGCCAAAATTCTCCTCCACCAGGGTGCGCGCCGCGCGGGCCATGGCGTGGGACTGTGCCGGCTGGTCGAGCGCGGTGGCGATGGCGGCGGCGAACGCGGCGGCGCTGTCGGCGCGGAGGAAATGGGTGCCTTCGGTGACGTCGAGCCCTTCGACGCCGAGGGTGGTGGAGATCACCGGGCGGCCGGAGGCCATGGCCTCGAAGGCCTTGATGCGGGTGCCGGAGCCGACGCGCAGCGGGATGATATAGGCGTCGGCCTGGGCGACATAGGGGCGGACATCGTCGACATAGCCGGTGAAGGTGAAATCGGCACCTTTGGCGCGGGCGGCCTCCACCATCTGGGGTTGCGGGTTGCGGCCGACGATCAGGGCGCGCGCTGTGGGGTGGGTGCGTTGCAGGATCGGCCAGACCTCGTTCAGCAGGAACTCGATGCCGTCAATATTGGCGCGCCAGTCCATCGCGCCGGTGAAGACGATGGTGCCGGCGCCGGGCGCGGGCGGCGGGTTGGGGGGCTGGAAGGCGTGGAATTGCAGGTCCACGCCGGTGTCGATCACCGCCACGCGGGGGAGGTTGTAGTCGCGGCGGAGGACCTCGGCGTCGCGTTTGGAGACGGCGATGACGCTGGTGAAGCGGGCCAGCGAGTCGGCCTCGAAGCGGCGCATTTTGCGGGCCTGGCTGCGCCAGACGAGCTTCATGGCACCGCTGGCGACCTCGGCATGGCGGGCGAAGATCTCGGCCTCGACATTGTGGGTGAACATCACCGAGCGCGGCCAGGTGGGGGGCAGCAGCGGGACAGAGTGGGGGAAGTCGGCCAGCAGCAGGTCGGTGGTGGCGATTTCGGCATCGATCAGGTCGGACCCAAGGTGGGAGCGATCGGAGGCGACGGCGACCGGGAGGTGGTCGGCGAGCAGCAGGGCGCGGCCGAGCTTGAAATGGTGCGGGGCGGGCCAGGAGATGAAGCGGTCGCAGATGGCCTCGATCTCGGCCTGGCTGTGGGCGAGCGTGGGCGGGACGGGGCTGGCCAGGGTGATGTGGAAGGCGCCGCCCTTCATGCCGCGCAGGATGTTGGCGGTGCGGATTTTGCCGCCCTGGTCGAGCGGGAAGAGATAGCGGGGGCTGACGAAGAGCAGCCGTGGGCGGTCTGTCACCAGCAGAAGCCCTGGTAGCGGATGCTGGGGTGGGCGCGCAGCTCGGCGATGCCGGCGAGGTCGAGCACATATTGGCTGTTCAGCGCGCCGAGCATCGCCGGGCGGTCCTCACGGGCGATGTGGCCGGCGACTATGATCCCTGCCCCCTCGGCGGCCTTGGCCGGGTCGTCAACCAGCAGCTTTTCGAGATGGGGGATTTCGCGGTCGATATAGGTCTTGTTGCTGCCGATCAGGCGGGCGACCTGGACGAAGCGGTCGAAGATGGACAGCTCGAAGCCGCGGCCGATCAGGCGTTCGGCGAGCAGGACGAAGGGGGATTCGCGCAGGTCGTCGGTGCCGGGTTTGAAGGCCAGGCCGTAGAGGGTGACCTTCTGGCGGCCCTGGGCGGCGATCATCTCGAAGGCGCGATCGACCACGGCATAGTTGGAGGGCATCAGCTGGCCGAGGAAGGGGGCGGACATGCCGCGCTTGTTGGCCAGCGAGAGGAAGCTGCGGACATCCTTAGGCAGGCACGAGCCGCCGAAGGCGAAGCCGGGGCGCAGATAGGCCGGGGAGATGTTGAGCTGCCGGTCCTCGCAGAACAGGCGGAAGGCCTCGGGCGCATCGACCCCGTAGGCGGCGAGGATGCCGCCGGCCTCGTTGGCGAAGGCGAGCTTCACCGCGTGGAAGGCGTTGGAGAGGAATTTCACGCTCTCGGCGGTGCGGTAGGGCATCACATGCACGGCCGCCGGGATGGGGGCGTAGAGTTCGCGCAGCGGCGCACCGTCGTCACCGGCGGGGGCGCCGATCAGGGTGAAGGGCGGGGCGTGGAAATCCTTCACCGAGGTGCCTTCGCGCAGGAACTCGGGGTTGGAATAATAGAACAGCCCCTGCCCCAATGTGCGGCCGGACTCGCGTTCGAGAATGGGGATCACGCGGTCTTCACCGGTGCCGGGCGGCACGGTGGAGCGCATCACCACGGTGTGCGGGCTGGTCTTGTCGCGCAGGGCGCGGCCGATCTGGCCGGCGACCTCGTCGATGGCGAGCATCGAGGTGGCACCATCGGGCGCGGAGGGAGTGCCGACGCAGATGAAGCTGAGGTCGGAGGCGGCGATGGCGGCGGCGACATCGGTGGTGGCGCGCAGGCTGCCATTGGCGACGGCCTCGGCGATGATCTGATCGATCTCGTCCTCGACGATGGGGGATTGGCCGGCGGCGAGCAGCCGGACCTTTTCGGCGGACACATCGACGCCGATGACCTCATGGCCCAGACGCGCGAGGCAGCCGCAGGCGACCGCGCCGACATAGCCGATACCAAGGATGGAAATACGCATACGCCGATCTGCCTTCCGATCACGCCGCCCGCTGCTGGGGGCGTGTTTGTCTAGGACGGTCAGTCGTTAAAGAGCAACCACGTGGTCAACAAAATGGGCGGGCATTGCTGCCCGCCCACATCGTTCGAGCCCGACGGTGTCAGATCACTTCGCCAGACGGAACAGCTTGATGGCGTTGCCGTGGCAGATCTTGTTGCGGTCCTCGTCGGACAGCGTGAGACCCTCGATGATGGCGATGGTGTCGCGGATGTAGCCCGGGCCGCCCTCGGGATCGAACGGGCAGTCGGAGGCGAACAGGACCTTGTCGGCGCCGTAG
>CAIVDX010000721.1 GCA_903904805.1 uncultured Rhodospirillales bacterium | reverse complement strand
CGGATGAATCTCGAATTGTTGCGGATATGGGCGGAAAGCGGCACCACCGCGGTGCTGGTGACGCACTCCATCGCCGAAGCGGTGTTCATGTCCGATGATGTGCATATCATGAGCGCGCGGCCTGGCCGGATCACCGGGAGTGTGGCGATCGATCTGCCGCGGCCGCGCGATCTGTCGATCATGCGGGGCCAGGAATTCTTCGGCTGCGTCAACAAGGTGCGCGACGGGCTGTTTGGGCGCGAGGCCAGTGAGGATGTCGCGCCGATGGAGAGCTGGTGATGCGCGGCTGGCTGTTGCCACTTGGCACGGCCATGCTGGTGCTTGCGTTGGCCGAGGTTGCGCAACGGCTCGGTCTGTTGCCCAACATCGTGCCCGCGCCGAGTATGGTGTTCGCCGATGGCTGGGCCCATCCGCTGATGGTGCTCGACAGCTGCGCCGCGACACTGGGCACAGCGACAACCGGGTTTTTTCTGGCCGCATTGGCCACTGCACTGGCGAGCGCGCTGGCGGTGATGTTGAGCCGGCTCTATGGGGCAATCTATAATTTCGGCGTGATCCTGCATGCGATTCCGGTGATCGCGGCGACGCCTTTGCTCGCTGTGCTGATCGGTGGCGGGCCGCCATTGCGTGTGCTGATCGCCGGGCTGGCCTGTCAGTTCCCCATGCTGGTCGGGATGATGCAGGGCATGCGCGCCGCTGACGCGCGGCAGCGTGAACTGATGCATGTGCTGGCGGCCTCGAAATTCGAGGTCTGGCGTTATCTGCTGGTGCCGGCCGCGATGCCCTTCGTGTTTGCTGGCCTGAAAATCGCCGCACCTTCAGCGATATTAGGGGCGATCACCGCCGAATGGGCGGGAGCTGATCACGGCGTTGGCGCGTTGATGCTGAATGCGCTGTTCTCCTTCGACGTGGTGAAAGTGTGGATGTCCGTGGTGTTGACATGCGTGTTGGCAGCGGGCGTTTACGGGCTGTGGGGATGGCTCGAATCGCGTGTGCTACGCTGGAAACTTGCGGCGGAGGCGACGCTATGAGGGTGCTGCGGCCACTGTTGATCGCTTTGATCTCGATTGGTCTGATCGGCCTGGTGTGGCAGGGACTGGTGCAGGCATTGCACGTGCCGCATTATGTCATTCCAGCACCGGATGCGATCATCGCCGCCGGCATCAAGGGGCAGCGCGCGCTGCTGCGCCAGACGGGTTTCACCCTGCGCGCGACGTTCTATGGCCTCGCCGTGAGTTTGGCGTTTGCATTATGCGTGGCGATCGCCTTCACGCGCTCACGTACCGCAGAGCGGGCGGCGCTGCCGCTGGTGATCGCGTTTCGCTCCGCGCCGGTGCCGGCGATTGCGCCGATCGCGATGCTGTTCCTCGGGCGCGGGATGAGCACCTCGATTCTGGTGGTGACCATCGTCTCCTTCTTTCCGTTGCTGGTGAATCTGATGCGTGGTCTGGCATCGGTGGATCGCAATGCGGCGGAATTGCTCCATGTCTACGGCGCGAGCTTTTGGCAGGTGCTGGGCTGGCTGCGTGTGCCCAGCGCCTTGCCGTTTTTGTTCACCGGATTACGCATCGCCGGTGCGACCGCACTGCTGGGCGCGATGCTGTCCGAATGGATCACCGGATCGCGGGGCTTGGGCAATCTGATCCTCGATTCCGCCGACATGCGCGAGACTGAAATGGTATGGGCCTCGGTATTGATGTCGGTGGCGATCGCGCTGACCATGTTCTGGCTGACCTCGGCCGGCGAGCGTCTGGCGACACGCTGGAAAGACTGATGATTCTTCTGAATGATTCGGAGGTTGGCAGGCTTATCGACCTGGATCTCGCGATCGCCAGTGCGCGGGCGGCCTTCGTCGCACATGCGGCCGGTGCGCAGGCGGGTCGAATTGATCTGCGCAGCGCGGCTCCCCATGGCGGCGGGCTGGTGTTGGCTGGGATGAGCGATGGCGCGATCTCTGTGAAGACCAATCTGCACGCGTTCGATGATGCAGGCCTTCGCAGTGCCGATTCGCTGTTGGTCCTTTGGGATCAGGCCGCCTGCGCACCGCGTGCGCTGTTGGGTACGCGTGGCTTCAACGATCACCGTACCGCCGCCGGTTTCGCCGCGGCAGTGTCCTTGCTGGCGCCGCAGGCGGTCGAGAGTTTGGCGATTTTCGGGGCGGGCAAGATTGCGCCTTGGGCTTTGCGCTATTGTGCGCGTGTGCGGCCGCCGCGGCGCATTCTGGTTGTGGGTGGCGGCAGTGATCGCGCCGCCGTCTTGTGCGCGCGTGCGCGCGATTGGCCGGAATGTGAGGGCGCGCGCATTGAACACGCCGATGCACGCGAGGCGGCTAAGGCGGATGTGATCGTGACGATCACCACGGCGTCGGCTCCGATCTTTTCCGGTGCCCATGTGCGCCCTGGTGCGGTGGTGATTCTTGGCGGCGCCAATCGGCCCGATGCGCGTGAGGCTGATGACGCGCTGGTGTCTGGCGCGCGCATATTCACAGATGACCAGGCGATCTGTGAGAGCAGAGCGGGGGATCTGGCGATACCGCTTGCCAGCGGTGCGTTGCCGCGCGCCAATCTTGCCGGCATGCTCGGCAGTTTGGCTGCGCCCTCACATGACCCGACGCGCCCGACCATTTTCAAATCGATGGGCATCGCGCTGCAGGATCTGCTGCTCGCCCGCGCTATCGTCACGCGGGCGGAGCAGGAAACTGTGGGCACGGTGTGGAGCCACCGGCCATGACAAAACTTCTTGTTGAGCCGGCGATGATCCTGACGCTTGACTGTGACGAGAGGCTGATTGAGCGCGGCCATATCGTCATTGAGCATGGGGTGATCGTGGCGATTGGCAGCGGCGCATATGCTGGAGATGTCGATCGGCGCATTGACGCTTCGGGAATGATCGCAACCCCCGGGTTGGTGAATGCGCACACCCACTCGCAATCCTCGACCATGGCAGGGTTTGGCGATCGGCTCAGCCATCCGGCGTTTATGTGGTTGACCCAGGCACATACCGCGCGACGCACACCGGCGGAGGCGGCACTCGTGGTGAAGTTGTGCGCGTGGGCGATGCTGACCAGCGGCACGACCGCCTGCATTGATCACTTTCCTGGTCAGCGCTGCGATTTTGACGATCTGCATGCGGTGCGCGACGCCTGGACCGAGAGCGGGGTGCGAGCGACACTGGCGCTGCGATTCTTCGACGACAGCTTCGCTGACATCGCGCCGCCTGGGATCACGCTTCCCGATGATGCGGATCGGCTGCTTGGCCCGATGGCGCTGTGTGACGTGCGCGCGCTGGCAGAAGCGTTCGCGAGCAGACCGCATCGCGTGCCGGTGTGGCCGGCGCCCTCCAATCCCGAGCGCTGCACGCAGGATGCGCTGCTCTGGTGCGCCGAGCATGCCGCGCGCTTTGATACGGGTATTCATATCCATCTCGCGGAAACCGCGGCACAGCTGCGCCTGGCGCAGGAGCGGCATGGTGACAGCACCGTTGCGCATCTCCACAGGATTGGCGCGCTGTCAGATCGATGGTCGTGCGCGCATTCGGTATGGCTCGATGATGCTGACATCGCGCTGATGGCAGATAGCGATGCGTTGGTTGTGCTGAACCCGGAGAGTAATGCGCGCATCGGCGCCGGTGTCGCACCGATCGCGAAGTTGCGCGCTGCCGGGGTGCGACTTGCGTTGGGCACCGATGGCGCGGGGGCGAACGACAATATGTCGATGCAGGAGGCGATGCGCACAGCGGCGACGCTGGATCGCAGGGGCCCGCGTGCCGGTTGGGCGGGGTCGCGCGAGGCGCTGGGATGGGCGACGACGGGCGGGGCGGATGCCGTGCGGGTGCCGGGGCTTGGTCGGCTTGCAGTCGGTGCGCCGGCCGATCTGGTGCTGTATCGGCTCGACAGCCCGCATTGGGCGCCACTGAACGATCCTGTCGCGCAACTGGTATTCGCCGAGACCGGGGCGTCCGTCGATACCGTGATCGTGGCTGGGGAGGTGCTGCTGCGGGGCGGCAGGCCGACGCGCTTTGATCCGGTGGAGCTTGCCGCGGAGGCCCGGGCGATGGCGGCGCGGTTGCGCGTGCGCAACGCCGATCTGTTCCTGTTGGCGGAGAGGGTTGCCGAGGTGCTGCCATGAGTGAGCTTGATCTCCTGATTTCGGGTGGCCGCGTGGTGAGCCCCGAGCGCATCATCGATGCAGATATCGGCGTGCTGAATGGCAGGATCGTCGCCATCGGGGCGGCGGCGAGCGGCCTTTCGGCGCGGGAACGGATCGATGCCGGCGGGCTGCATGTGATCCCCGGCGCGATCGACGTGCATGTGCATTTCCGTGAGCCCGGCTTTTCCCATAAGGAGAGTTGGACGAGCGCGACGCGGGCGGCCGCGGTTGGTGGGGTCACCACGGTGTTCGACATGCCGAACACCAATCCGCCGACCTCGGGTGTTGAGGCGCTCGAGCGAAAGCGGGCGATCGCGCGGGCCCAGGCGATTGTGGATTTCGGGCTGTATGCCAACATTGCACCGGACAATCTTGATCAGCTCGTGCCGATGGCGAAGGCGGGTGCGGCCGCCTTCAAACTCTACATGGGCAGTGAGAATCCGCTGGTGCCGTGCCCCCCGGATGGGGTGATCCTCGATGCGTTCGGGATCATCGCACCATTGGGCCGGCGCGTGACGGTGCATGCAGAGAACACGCCGGTCCTGATGCATCTGGGCGATCGGCTCGTTGCGTCGGGCCGCATCGATACGGCGGCGCATTTGGCGCAGCATGCGGACATCGCCACCATCGAGGCGGTGAGCCGCACCGGCATCTTTGCCGAATGGACCGGCTGCCCCGTGCATATTGCCCACGAATCATGCCGACACAGTCTGCCGCATTTGCGATTCGCCAAACAGCGTGGTGTGGACATTACCGCCGAGACCTGTCCACATTATCTGCTGTTGGACACGGCAATTGCCGCCCATCTTGGTCACGCCATCCGGGTGAAACCACCGGTGCGCGAACCTGGCCATGCTGGCCCGCTGTGGGATGCGCTGATGGATGGCAGCATCGACATGATCTCCACCGATCACGCCCCGCATCTGCCTGCGGAGAAATACACCGCGTCGATTTGGGATGCTGCACCGGGCTTCGCGGGTGTGGAGACATCGATGGTGTTGATGCTCGCCCAGGTCAGCGCGGGGCGGATGACATTGTGCGACTATGTGCGCATGGCCTGCGCAGCTCCAGCGCGGGCGTTCGGGTTGGCGCCACGCAAGGGGGCGATCGCGATTGGCGCGGATGCCGACATCGTGCTGGTCAATATGGACAAGCGTGGCAGCATCACCGCCGCGGGGCTGCATTCGATCGGCAATTTCACGCCGTTCGAGTGCTTCGCGCTGCATGGTATGCCGGTGCGCACCATTGTGCGGGGTCGTACCGTGGCGCTGGATGGGCGGCCCGTCGGTACGCCAGGCTGGGGCCGTGATGTGATTTTGGAGGCGTGAGCATGGAATTTCTCATCACCGGGGCGCGTGTTCTCGATGCCAGCACCCAGGAGGCGCGGCCGGAGCCGACCAATATCCTGATCCGCGATGGGGTGATCGCCGCCGTAGGTGCGGACGTTGTGCCGGACGAGGTTGAGCGATTCGACGCCCGGGGACATCTTGCAATTCCCGGCTTCGTGAATGCCCATTACCACTCGCACGATGTTCTCTTGCGAGGCCGCTACGAGCAACTGCCGCTGGAAGCCTGGATGATCTGGACCAATCCGGGGGTATATCCGCGGCGGCCGGACGACGAGGTGCGGCTGCGCACCATGCTGGGGGCGAGTGAGGCGCTGCGCACGGGCATCACCACGGTGCAGGATATGGTCAGCATTATTGGCCAGGAGCGCGCGCATGTTGATGCGCTGTTCTCCGCCTACGAGCAGATCGGCATTCGTGCTGTTGTGGGCATGCAGATTGGTGACCTGGGAATGGCGGACACGCTGCCATGGGGGCATGAGGCGTCGGCGGGGGCGCGGGCGCTGATGTCGAAAGCCGGTGATCCAGCACCGATGATCGCCTTCGCGGAGGCGCTGCTGGATAGTGGACCGGAATTGCTCACCTGGGCCGCCGCGCCAATGGGGCCGCAGCGCGTGAGCGATGTGATCCTTGGCTGGGCAGGGCGTGTTTCGGCAGAGCGCGGTCTGCCGGTGTTCACCCACACCTATGAGACGCGCACGCAGGCGGTGGTCGCACGGCTGAATTTTCCGCAGGACAATGGGTCGTTGATTCGGCGCCTGGAGCGGCACGCGTTGCTCACTCCCCGCCTGACGCTGGCGCATGGGGTTTGGATTGATGCCGATGAAATAATCCAACTTGGTGCGGCGGGCGCCAATGTCGCGACCAATGCGATGAGCAATCTGAAGCTGCTCAATGGTGTGGCCCCATTGCGCGCCTATGCGCGGGCGGGTGTGAATCTGGCGATCGGCTGCGATGGATGCAGTTGCTCGGATGTGCAGAACATGTTTCAGGGCATGAAGGCGTTCGCGCAGTTCTGGGCGCTGCAGGGCGATGCAGGCGAGACCGGCGCGGCGCGGGCGGCGTTGTCAGCGGCGACCCTGGGTGGTGCGCGCGCAGTGGGCTTGGAGGGCAAGGTGGGGTTGCTGAAGCCCGGCTATCGCGCGGATCTGTCGCTGATCGACTTGTCCGATCCCAGTTGGCGGCCTTTCAACAATGCCTTGTTGCAGCTGGTTTATTCCGAAGCGGGTCGGGCAGTGCGGCATGTGTTCGTCAACGGCCAGATGGTTGTGCGCGACCAGGTGCTGCAGACCGCAGATGAGGCGCTGCTGACCGCGCAGGCGGAGGCCGCACGGGCAGCTTTGGCGCCGCAGATAGAGGCACTTGCCGCCACCAATGCCACGCTGACGCCCGCTCTGATGGAGATTTTCCGACGCGCCGAGGGCTATCCTTTGCCTTTCGACAGGATGCGTCTGCGCTAGATTATTCGGCGGCCTTGTGTACGAATTTGGTGTCAGGGGTCAAGTGTGCCTCGACGGGGATAT
>CAIVDX010000720.1 GCA_903904805.1 uncultured Rhodospirillales bacterium | reverse complement strand
TATAATTCCTTCACCGCTTCGTGGGGACTGCAGGCCGGCGCGCAAAGCTACGGCTATGCCGTCTTCCTGATGAGTGACAAGGCATTGAGATACATCCACGAGTCGCATGGTTGGGAGATCGGCGTTGGCCCCACGGTGGTGGTGGTTGATCAGGGCATCGCCGCGAATCTGTCGAGCACCACCATGCAGGATGACGCCTACGCGTTCATCTTCGATCAGAAGGGGCTGATGGCCGGTGTCAGCATCGAGGGGACCAAAATCTCGCGCATCAAGACACCATGATTGCGTGATCGGCCTACTGCTAGGACCTTCGACGCCGCCTGCCGTTTTGACTTTGCCTCTCTATCTGAAGGAACAAAAATGACACCGATCAGTCTTTCATTACGTATAGTAGCAGCATGCGGCGCGCTGGCGCTGGTCGTGGGCTGTACTGAGCAGGCCACGCCGCGTGTGGGAGCACCGATGGCGATCTCCAATCCGCCGCCAGTACCGCCTGGGCCGGCTGCGATCTGGTACCATGTGCCGTTTGGCAATGATAGCTTTGCGATCAGCTCGGAGGCCCGTGCCAGTATTGATGCAGTGAGCGCCTATTTGCGGGGGAACCCAGGCTCGGTTGCGACCATTATCGGCAAGACCGACAGCGTTGGAAGCCAGCAATACAATATGCATCTGTCCCATGAGCGCGCTGATGCCGTCCGCAATGTTCTCGTATACACCGAGAATATTGAGGCATCTCGTGTCGAGACGCGGTGGGTTGGTGAGGGCCGGCAAACCGCTGCGCCGAAGGCGGAGTCCGCTGGATCTACAAATCGCGTGGTTGATATCGCCATTCACTGAGGAGCGGATGACACAGGTGGAAGCGATATGAAATTTCTCAGTCTTCTGACTTTGGCGCTCACGCTATTGATGACTGCCGCGTGTGTCGTCGAGCCGTTAGGCGGCGGGCATCGCGGCGACGACCGCGGGTGGCATGATGATGGGCACCGGGTGTGGTCGCGCGGCTGAGAGGGCAAAATCAGACTCTCCCAAAGCGTCTGCCGCATACAGGGTGAATCTGCCATTTTGCTTAGACAGCAATGAGCCTTTTCTGCTCGGAGAAAATTATGAGCTCAGTCGAACGCGTGGCTTTCATCGGAAATGCCCTGCCGCGCCGGTGTGGGATTGCCACCTTCACCACCGATCTCGAGCAGGCCATTGCCGATACGGCGAATTCGCCTGATAGCTGCGTGGTCGCGATGACGGACAGCGGTCAGGCCTATGACTACCCAGCCTCTGTGCGATTTCAGATCCATGATCTTGTCCTGAAGGATTATGCGCGCGCCGCTGATTTCCTGAATGCCGGGAGATTCGATGTTGTTTGTCTGCAGCACGAATTTGGCATTTTCGGCGGGGACACGGGCGAATATATTCTGGCCTTGGTTTCGCGGCTGACCGTGCCTTTGGTGACCACATTGCATACGGTATTGGCGGCCCCCTCGGCGCGCCAGAGGGCGGTGCTTGGTCAGATCATCGATGCTTCGGCCAAGGTCGTGGTGATGGCCGAAAAGGCGCGTCGGCTGCTTGTGGATATCTGGGCAATACCGCCGGACAAGATCGAGGTGATCCCGCATGGTGTGCCGGATTTTCTTTTCATTGAGCCTGATGCGGCCAAATTGCAGCACGGCTTTGCCGGGCGCTCAGTGATTCTGACCTTCGGTCTTCTATCGCCGAACAAGGGCGTGGAGGTGATGCTCGATGCGATGCCGGCAATCCTCGCACGCTGTCCGGATGCGGTGTATGTCGTGCTCGGCGCCACGCACCCGCATCTGGTTCGCAGCCATGGCGAGGCTTATCGTGAGGGGCTGATGGCACGGGCGGATGCTCTCGGTGTTGCGGAGCATGTCGTATTCCTCAACCGTTTTGTTGATCAGGCCACCTTGCTCAATTTCATTGCGATGTCAGATGTCTATGTCACGCCATATCTCAGTGAGGCACAGATGACGTCCGGCACGCTGGCGTACAGCTTTGGTCTCGGCAAGGCGGTTGTGTCGACACCTTATTGGCATGCGGCGGAGCTTTTGACGGACGGGCGGGGCATTCTGGTGCCGTTTGGAGAGTCGCCGGCAGTCGCTGAAGCTGTTGCCGGCCTGTTGAGCGATCCGGTGCGGCGCCTGGCGATGCGCCGCCGCGCCTACGAGGCCAGCCGACCAATGACGTGGGCGCGCACAGCCGAGCATTATCTTGCGACCTTCGAGGGGGCTTGTCGGGCGCACCGACTGCGTGCAGTCAGCGTTGGCAAGCCGGGCATGGGCCGGCTGAATGTTCCTGAATTGCGTTTGGGGCATCTGCATGCGATGTGCGACGCAACCGGCCTGTTCCAGCATGCAGTGTATTCGGTCGCCGACCGCGCGCACGGCTATTGCGTCGACGACAATGCCCGCGCTCTGGTGCTTGCGTGCAATTTGGCTGCGCCCGGGGAGGCGGCATTGCTGGAGCCACTTGCCGGCCGCTTTGCCGCTTTCATCCAGCATGCATGGAATCCGGATCTGCGGCGGTTTCGCAATTTCATGAGCTTTGAGCGGCGCTGGCTGGAGCCGATGGGGTCTGAGGATAGCCATGGCCGCACTCTTTGGGCATTGGGTGTGTGCGCGCGCGATGATCGCGACCCGTCGCGGCGCCGCTGGGCGGCCGGCCTGTTCGGCGCAGCATTGGAGGTCGTTGCTGGCTTCTCGTCGCCGCGGGCCTGGGCATTCACTCTGCTCGGCCTCGATGGGTTCTGCGCCGCCAGGCCTGGTGAGGATGCAGCGGAGGCGATGCGTCTGCTCCTTGCGGAACGGCTGATGGCAATCCGTGCCGCCACCGCAACGGCGGACTGGCCCTGGTTCGAGAGCGGGCTGGCCTATGACAATGCGCGGCTGCCCCAGGCGTTATTGGTGACCGGGGCCGCGATGAATGCACCGACGATGGTTGCTGCCGGGCTGCAAAGCCTGGCGTGGCTGGTGACCCAGCAGCGCGCACCAGGGGGCCATTTTCGTGCGGTCGGGTCACATGGCTTCGATGATTACCGCCAGGCGCCGCGCCCGTTCGATCAACAGCCGCTTGAAGCAACCGCGATGATATCGGCATGTCTCGTGGCGGCCACTGTTTCCGGGGCCGCGCGATGGCACGGTGAGGGTGAGATCGATTGGCTGGCTGAGGCGCGGCGTGCATTCGCCTGGTTCCATGGCGAGAACGATCTCAGCGCACCGTTGGTCGACCTTGATGGGGGCTGTCGTGATGGTCTGCATCCCGACCGGCCAAACGAGAACAAGGGCGGCGAATCTGTCGTATCCTACCTCCTCAGCGTGGCGGACATGCGCCGGCTCGCGCGCGAGGCCGAGCAGCGTGCTGCTCCGGTGTCGGCGCGGCGACCGCTGCCCGCGATTTCCGCCCGCTCGACAGCAAGTTTTAGAGGTGCCAGTGCTCAACGTTCCGTTCCTTAATCGACAGGCGCTGTGTCTGCGTCCTGATCCGTCGCGTGTGCTGGTGCGTCCGTTCAAGCCGGCGGTGGAGCCGCGCGAACATAATCGCACCGACGAGGATCGTGCCCATCACATCATCGATCGCGTGATGGCAATGGACGCAGCGGCGGCCGGCCGGGAAATGGCCGATGTGCTGGAGAATTTTGAGGGGCGCCATCGTGATCTTCTCGCCATTTTCGAGGCGAGGGCTGGCGAGATTGATGAGAGCCTGGCTGGCCACACGATTTTCAGCCGGGTTCAGCGTCAGATTGTGGGCGC
>CAIVDX010000719.1 GCA_903904805.1 uncultured Rhodospirillales bacterium | reverse complement strand
TCGGCAAGGATGGCGACGGGGTGATCTTCGCGAGCTCCTTCTGGAAGGGGCTGTCGCCGGCGACCGAGGCGTTCAATGAGGCCTTCGTGAAGGGCTGCACCGCGGCGAACATCCACAAGCTGGGTGCCTTCCACACCGATGCGTTGACCTATGACGTGGCGCATCTGCTCTCGAACTGTGCGGCGAGCGCGAAAGTGACGGGCGATGCCGCCAAGCTCATCCAGGAGCGGCTGGCGATCAATGCGGCGATGCAGGCGACCAAGAGCTTTGACGGGTTGCTCGGCAAGGGCCTGTGCTTCAAGGGCAATGAAGGCCAGTTGCCAGGCTACACCATCAGGATCGTGAACGGCGCCTGGGCGCTCTATGATGCCTATCCGGCCAACAGCTGCGGCTGAGATGACGCCCACCGCGAAGCTGCGCGCGGCACTGGCCGAGGGTCTGGTGGTCGCGCCGACGATCTATGATGCGCTGTCGGCGCGGCTGGTGGCGCAGTCCGGCCTGCCGGCCTGCTTCATGAGCGGGTTCGGCATCGCTGCCGCGCGCTACGGATTGCCGGATACGGGTCTGATCGCCGCCGGCGAGATGACCGAGACGTTGCGGCTGATCTGCGCGGCCAATCCGGGCTTTCCGGTGCTGGCCGATGGCGACACCGGCTATGGCAACGCGATGAATGTGCGGCGCACCGTCATTGACTATGCCCGCGCCGGGGCGGCGGCCGTGATGATCGAGGACCAGGAGTTCCCCAAGCGCTGCGGCCATATGTCGGGCAAGCGGGTGGTGAGCCCGGCCGAGGCGGCGATGCGCATCCGTGCGGCGGCGGAGGCGCGGGCGGATGAGGGGCTGGATATTCTGATCATCGCGCGCACCGATGCCCGCGCGCCGGAGGGGTATGCGGCGGCACGCGATCGCCTGTTCGCCTATGCCGCGCAGGGGGCGGATATTCTGTTCTTCGAGGCGGCCGAGAGCGAGGATGAGCTGGCGGATTTCTGCCGGATCGCGCCGCGCCCGGCGATGGTGAACATGGTGCCGGGCGGCAGGACTCCGGTGCTGCCCCCCGCGGCGCTGGCGCGGCTTGGCGCGAAGGTGGCGCTGTATAATCCCACGTTGTTCGCCGCGGTGCCGGCGATGCAGTCCGCGCTGGCGGCCCTGGTGGCGGGTGATCCGCTCGCACCGCCGGTGCTGCTGCCGTTCCCGGAGATGTCGGCGCTGACCGGAGCGGCGGAGTATCAGCGTCTCGCCGATCGCTACGCGCTTCCCCAATAAGAACACTCAGAGGTCGCCATGGAATATGATTTTGTCCCGATGTCGCAGCGCAAGCCGCTGCGTTGGCCGAATGGTGCGCGCGTCGCGCTGATGATCACCACCAATCTGGAATATTGGGACCAGATGAAGACCGACCCGAAGCCCTATTATCCGGGGGGGCCGAGCATCATCACCGACGTGCTGCCGGGCAATGTGTATGACAACCCGAACTGGACCTGGCGCGAATATGGCCATCGCGTCGGCGTGTGGCGGATGTTCGATATCTTCAAGGCGGCGGGCGTGCCGACCACCTGCACGATGAATGCGAAGATGGCGCTGAAGCGGCCGGAGATCATCCGCGCGGCGATGGAGCAGGGCTGGGAGCTGGTGGCGCATAATTATGTGCAGTCGGACCTGCTGACCGACTACCAGTTCGACATCGAGACCGAGCGGGCGGTGATCCAGGAGACGCTGCGGGTCTATCAGGAGTTCGTCGGCAAGAAGGCGCGGGGCTGGCTGTCGAGCTCGCTGCGGTCCACTCCGAACACGCCGGATCTGGTGGCCGAAGAGGGGCTGGATTTCATCACCGACTATCTGAATGACGACCAGCCCTATCTGATGCGCACCAAAAGCGGCCGGCCGCTGGTCTCGATCCCCTACACCAGTGAGGTGAACGACTTCACGGTGTTTCTGCGCCAGGGCAAGGATGTGGAGGGGGCGAAAAGCGTGTTCATCGAGCAGCTGAACGAGCTGCTGCGCGAGGGTGAGCAGAGCGGGCGGATGATGAATATCGGTCTGCACCCGCATGTGATCGGCCAGCCCTTCCGCATCCGCGCGCTGCGGGAGTTCATCGCGTATGCGAAGGCGCAGCCGGGCGTGTGGTGGGCGACGCGTGAGGAGATCGCCGACTGGTATCTGGCCAACCACGCCTCGCATATCGGCTAGGCCAGATGGTGCGGCTGGCGGCGAACATCTCGACGATGTTCACCGAGTGGGCGCTTGCCGACCGGGTGGCGGCGGC
>CAIVDX010000718.1 GCA_903904805.1 uncultured Rhodospirillales bacterium | reverse complement strand
GGTGGCTCTTAGAACGGAACGCCCGCGAGGTTGCGGCTGGTGCGGATGGTCTGCAGCGTCTGCACCTTGCTCACGCTGGGCGCGCCGGTCAGCCGCTGGGTGAGCTGGTTTTCATGCGCGGTGTCGCGCGCCACCAGGCGCAGCAGAAAATCGCCGCCGCCACGGATCATGTGGCACTCGCGCACCTCCGGCCAGGATGCCACCTCCTTCTCGAAGCCGGCGAGCACCGTCTCCTTCTGGCTGTCGAGCCCGACGATGGCGAAGAACACGATCTCCCAGCCCAGCTTCTGCGGGTCGGTGTCGGCATGATAGCCGCGGATCACGCCCTCTTCCTCCAGCCGGCGCACGCGGCGCAGGCAGGGCGGGGCGGAGATGCCGGCGCGTCGTGCCAGCTCCACATTCGTCATCCGCCCGTCAGACTGCAGTTCGGCGAGGATGCGCCGGTCGATGGCGTCGAGTTCGGGCAATGCGCTGGCGGTGGTTTTCATGATGGCCCGGGCAGGTGTGATCGGTGAAGCGGGAGGGTTGGGCGTTTCAATGCGGCCGAAGCCGACCGCACGCAACTTTATTCCATCCCGTCCGCGCCGCAACTGCCCTCACCGGAGGAAATTCGCGCAGGAAACCCACGAAAAGGGTTGCGTGGCACGCATGACTTCTTGCTTCGCCGTGCCCGCCGCCGATATGTTGGTCGCTTAAGCGGAGTCGCAGCCACGCGACGGCTTTTGGAACCGTGCGATCGATGCCCACCACCCACCATGCTCCTGTCCTCGTGATCGGTGCCGGCCCCGCCGGCTACACCGCCGCGATCTACGCCGCGCGCGCGGCCAAGCGGCCGATCCTGGTCGCCGGCCTGCAGCCGGGCGGCCAGCTGATGATCACCACCGATGTCGAGAACTATCCCGGTTTCGCCAAGGCCGTGCAGGGCCCGTGGCTGATGGAGCAGATGGCCGAACAGGCCGAGCATGTCGGCACCCGCATCATCCACGACATCATTGTCGAGGTGGATTTCAGCCGCCGCCCCTTCCGCTGCGTGGGCGACAGCGGCGACATCTACATCGCCGAGAGCGTCATCATCGCCACCGGTGCGCAGGCCAAATGGCTTGGCCTCGAATCCGAGCGGCGCCTGCAGGGCGCTGGCGTGTCGGCCTGCGCCACCTGCGACGGCTTCTTCTTCCGCGGCAAGCGCGTCGCCGTGATCGGCGGCGGCAACTCCGCGGTGGAGGAGGCGCTCTACCTCACCCACCACGCCGACCACGTCACCCTGGTGCATCGGCGTGACACGCTGCGCGCCGAGATGATCCTGCAGGAGCGCCTGTTCGCCCATCCCAAGATCAGCGTGATCTGGAACAGCGAAACCATCGAGATCACCTCCAGCGGCACCCCGGCCACCGTCGATGGCGTGATGCTGCGCGACCGTGACGGCCAGATCAGCAAGCTCGAGGTCGAGGGGGTGTTCGTCGCCATCGGCCACAGCCCCACCACCGGCGTGTTCGCCGGCCATGTCGCCCTCGATCGCGACGGCTACATCCTCACCACACCCGGCAGCACCGCCACCTCGGTGGACGGCGTGTTCGCCGCCGGTGACGTGCAGGACAAGATCTTCCGCCAGGCCGTCACTGCGGCCGGCACCGGCTGCATGGCAGCACTTGAGGCCGAACGCTTCCTCGCCACGGTCGCGCACCATGCCGCGCTCGCGGCGGACTGAGACCGGATAAAACTTCTCTGCCCCCGACTCGGCAGGTCGGGCTTGTGTTGAATGTGATGCGACTCCACGCGCCAACCTGAGTCGCTGTTGATGGAACGGGCCACGCACATGGATTGGGACAAGCTGCGCGTCTTTCACGCGGTCGCCGAGGCAGGGAGCTTCACCCACGCCGGTGACACGCTCAATCTCAGCCAGTCGGCGGTCTCCCGACAGATCTCCGCGCTGGAAGAGGCGCTGCAGGTGCCGCTGTTCCACCGCCACGCGCGCGGCCTGATCCTCACCGAACAGGGCGAGCAGCTGAACCGCACCGTGCGCGAGGTGTTCGCCAAGCTGGCAATGACCGAGGCGCTGCTGACCGAAAGCAAGGAACGCCCCACCGGCCGGCTGAAGGTCACCACCACCTTCGGCTTCGGTGTCTCCTGGCTCGCCCCGCGCCTGTCCCGCTTCCTCGACGCCTATCCCGACGTCACAGTCTCGCTGCTGCTCGACGACACCGATCTCGACCTGGCGATGCGCGAAGCCGATGTCGCCATCCGCATGCACCCGCCCAAGCAACCCGACCTGGTGCAGCGCCATCTGCTCACCATGGAATGGCACATCTTCGCCTCGGCCGAATATCTGAAAAAGCACGGCACCCCCACCAAGGTCGAGGAGCTCGACGACCATCGTCTGGTGCTGTTCGGCAATTACCGCCCGCCGGTCGCTGAGATCGATTGGCTGGCCGAGGCCGGCCGCCGGCCCGGCAGCCCGCGCCGCGCCGCCCTTGAGGTGAATAATCTGCAGGCCATGCTGAGCGCGATCGAAACCGGCATCGGCATCGGCGTGCTGCCGGACTACATGGCCGTCGGCCAGACCGGCCTCACCCGCATCATGAACGATGTGAAGGGCCCGAATCTCGACGTGTATTTCGTCTATCCGGAAGAGCTGCGGAATTCGAAGCGCGTGGCGGTGTTCCGCGACTTCCTGCTGCAGCGGCTGCACGATCGGTAGAGGCCGGCAACCGCCTTCTTTTTTGCAAAAAAGAAGCAAACCGCTTTTGGCATTTGGCCCCATCGGTGCGGCACGGCCGGACATTTGACAGGCCAACCTGCATGATCGAGCATCGTGGGAAATCGAACCTGGGATGGAAATCATGCGCCACCTTGCCCTCGGCCTCGCGCTGAGCCTCACCGCCGCCACCGTCGTCGCGCCCGCCGCGTTCGCCCAGTCGACACCGGTCCAGTCGACACCGGTGAAGATCGGCTTCATCTCCACCTTCTCCGGCCCCGGCGGCGTGCTCGGCCAGGAGTTGCTCG